>NZ_JBGWAB010000102.1:0-31171 GCF_041862025.1 Streptomyces sp. AB3(2024) | reverse complement strand
GCCCGGTGGCGCGCCGGGCGCACCGGGCGCACCGGGCCGCGCACCGGCTGTTTCCGGCCCGGCGGCCCTTCCGCGCCGCCCGGCGGTTCACCGGCGGCGGGACCCCTCCGCCGGGGGTGGTCATCGGTCGGCGAAGTCAGCCGATCCAGTGAATACGGACCGTCCTTCCCCCGTTCCTCCGCCCGGAGTGGAGCACCGGGCGCCGTACGGCCGCCGGGCACCCGGCCGCGCCCCGATCCCGCCGCCCGAGCATCCCCGCCGCCGGGGGTTCAGTCGCGGGGCCTGGAGCGGTGGTCCCGCCAGGCAGTGAGGGCCTCGGTGCGGGAGCCGTCGGGATGGCGGGCGTGCCAGTCGCGCAGGAACCGGTTGAACTCGAACTGGGCACCGACCGGCTGGGGTTCGGCGGCCCGCCGGCGGGTGGCGCGCCAGTGGGTGGCGGCCTCGCCCAGGGTGCGGCCCACGCCCTGGGCCACGTACTCCCTCATGAAGGCGTCGAAGTGGAAACCGGGGCCGATCTCCCGCACGAAGAACTCCCGCAGCACCTGGCTGCACCGCCGCCCCGCGGGGATCACGGTGTCCGCGTCGACGGGGGCGGCCAGCTGGCGGCCGACGCGCCGGGCGGTGACCCCGCGCGGCGGGGGCACGTGCCCGTCGAGCGCCGCGGCGAGCCGTCGCGTGAGCGCGGCCTTGCCGCCGCCGGCCGGGACGCCCGGCCGCCGGGCCAGTGCGGACAGCTCTTCGAGGGTCCAGTACCAGCGCAGCAGTTCGGCCCCGGTCAGCTCCGGGCCCGGCGCGGGCCGGACCTCTCCCGCACCCCGACCATTCGCACTCATGTTCCCATCCTAGGGCGGGGCAGATCGTCAGTCTTCCTTGCAAGTTTCCCTGTCGTTCCTTAGGGTCGGGGTATGACATCACTACCGGAGCCGCACGACGGGGTGCACGACATCGCCGAGGAGCTCCAGCTGGCCGTGGGCATGCTGGTGCGCCAGGTGCGGGCGGTGACGGGAGGAGGCATCACCCTCTCGCAGATGTCCGTCCTCAAACGGCTCGACCGGCTCGGCTCGGCCACCGCGGCCGATCTCGCACGGGCCGAGAAGATCCGCCCGCAGTCCCTCATCGCCACGGTGAACTCCCTGCGGGCCGAGGGGTACGTCTCCCGGGCCCCGCACCCCACCGACGGGCGCCGGCTGCTCGTCTCCCTGACCGACCGGGGGCGCGCCCTGGTGCGCGAGCGCCGCGAGGCCGGGCACGGCCGGATCGCCGAGCTGATGGCGGGGCGGCTGACCGCCGAGGAGCTGCGGCTGCTGGCCGAGGCCGTGCCGCTGCTGCGCCGCCTGGCGGAGGACTGACCCGCCCACCCCCGGCGGAGCCGCGCCGCCCACCCTTCCCCGCACCCCTGCGAACATCGACCGAGGAGTCCGAGCATGACCACCTCTCCCACCCCGTCCACCCTGACCCTGGACTCCGGCACCGCGCTGGTGCTGATCGACCTCCAGCGGGGCATCCTGGGCATGCCGACCGTCCGTCCCGGCGCCGAGATCCTCGAGAACGGCATCGCGCTCGCCGAGGCCTTCCGCGCCCACCGGCTGCCGGTGGTCCTGGTCAACGTCGCCTGGTCGCCCGACGGCGGCGACCTGCCCACCACCGACGTCGACACCCCCGGCCCGGCCACCGCCCCGCCGCCGGCGTTCTCCGAGATCCCGGACGAGCTGGCCGCGCTGGGCGACGTACGGGTGACCAAGCGCCACTGGGGCGCCTTCACCGGGACGGAGCTCGACCTCCAGCTGCGCCGCCGCGGCATCCACCGGATCGTGCTGGCGGGCATCTCGACCAGCATCGGCGTCGAGTCCACCGCCCGTACCGCCTGGGAACACAGCTACGGGCTGGTCTTCGCGGAGGACGCCACCACCGACCTCGACGCGGCCTCGCACGCCCACTCCTTCGGCAAGATCTTCCCCCGCCTGGGCCGGGTCAGCTCCACCGGCGAGATCATCACGGCGCTGGACGCCCTGGGCTGAGCCCGACCCCCGGCCAGGGCACCTCCAGCCAGACGCACTTGCCGAGCGCTCCGGGCCTCGAACCCCAGGCCCGGGCCAGCCGCTCCACGATCAGCAGCCCGTGGCCGCCCGGCCGGGCCGGGTCCGACGGCAGCCCGTGCCCACCGGGCTCCGGCGGTGCCGGATTCGTGTCGGTCACCTCGATGCGCAGCCGCTCGTCCGTACGGTCCAGCACCAGCGCCCCGGGCCCTCCGCCGTGCAGGCAGGCGTTGGCCACCACCTCCGAGACCAGCAGGAGGACGTCCTCCGCCGCCTCCCGTACGGCCTCGCCCTCGGCCGGCAGCCACTGCCAGGCGGTCAGCGCCCGGCGGGTGAACTCACGGCTGCGGCTGACGGGGTCCGGGAGCCCGTCGAGGACCAGGAGCCAGTTCCGGTCCGCCGACCCGCGCTGCCCCATGGCCCTTCGCTCCCTCTCGCTAAGAATGGTCCGCCCGCAACGCCCGCGCCACGTCCGCGTGGACCGGGAAGACGCCGTCGGCGCCGGTGATGCGGAACATCCGGGCCACCGGCCCGCTCAGCCCGGCCAGTTCCAGCCTGCCCCCGGCCTCCTGGACCGAGAGCCGGGCGTGCAGCAGGGCGTTCAGTCCGGTGGAGTCGCAGAAGCCCAGCCGCGCCATGTCGACGACCATCCGGCCGCCCGGCGCGACCGCCGCCTCCAGGGCCTCGCGCAGGGGCGCGGCCGTGTCGTGGTCGAGCTCACCGGTGAGCGTGAGGACGGTCACCCCGTCCACGGCGCTCACCGCGACGGCGAACCGCCCGTCCTCCGTTTCCGGCACCATCCGGCATCACCTTCCGTCCTGCTGGACCTGCGCCTGCCCGGGTCCGGCCGATCCATGCACGGCTCCGGACGACCGCTGTCCCGGCGCCCCCGGGCGGGTGCCCGGGCAAGGGCATCGTCACACGGCCGGCGTCGGCCGCCGACCCCGTTCGACCGGGAACGCACCCGCCCGGCTCCGGGATTCGTTCACCGGCCTTTCGGCTTTCTCTTCCGCGCATCGGACCAGGGGCTCAAGTCCCGGAAATCCCGAGCCCTCCACCGTCCATGACCAGGCACTCGGCCTCTTCCATTCCGCCGTGCGACCTGATATCCGGCACGCCCCGAAAAGGGAGGACGCCGGCCGCGCGGCCTTTATCCGCGCAGGGACGGCAGGATTTTCCCGACCGGGGAACCGGGGCGCACATGTGCCACTAGAAGCGGAACCTCAGTGTGCAGATGCCAGGGGATCGCCGGATTCTCCCCTTGGACGTTTCACCAGATCAACACGCCTCAAGGGGGCCGGATTCCGTATCCGGAACCAGTCGTCGGCCAAGGCCGGCCCCTGGTTCACTGGTCGGACGCCCCGCCCGGGACTGCTTGGCGGCTCTCGCAGCCCGGCACGGCGTGACGAAGGAAGCCCCTGTCCGCCGATCGCGGTGTTCGACGGACAGGCGGCTTCCGGACCGGCTCACACCAGTTCGGGCTGCGCCTCGCGCCGCGGCTGCGGAAGGTGCACCGAGGCCGCCTCGCGCTCCCAGAGCCTGGTGGTCCGTACGTAGCCGTAGATCACCGAGGCCATCGACAGGATGACCAGCGGCCCGAAGAGCCAGGGAAGCCCGGCCATCTCCACCGACAGGTAGCGGTACGAGGCCAGGAGCGCGGCGAAGACCGCGGCGCCGTAGACCACCAGCCGGGTCGCCGACCGGTCCCAGCCGTGGTCGATCGCACGCAGCGCCGCCTCGATGGTGAGCGTGAAGACCACGCCTGCGACGATGTCCGCGCCGTAGTGGTAGCCGAAGCCCAGGGTCGCGCCGAGGGTGGCGATCAGCCAGAACGTGCCCGCCCAGCGCAGCGCCCGGGGGCCCCTGCGGGAGTGGATGAAGATCGCGGTGGCCCACGCCGTGTGCAGACTGGGCATGCAGTTGCGCGGGGTGATCTCGTCGAAGGGCATCGGGACCGGGGTGCCGAGCGGCGGCGGCGTGTTCGGCCACAGGTCGGCCAGCGCCCAGTGCCCGCCGTCGGCGCCGTAGGCGAGGATCGGCCCGACCACCGGGAAGACCATGTAGATGCCCGGGCCGAGCAGGCCTATGACCAGGAACGTGCGCACCAGGTGGTGGCCGGGGAAGCGGCGCTCGGCGGCCACGTTGCGCAGCTGGTACAGCGCGACGCCGACCGCCGCCACCGCGAGCTGGATGTAGACCCATTCGAGGACGTGGTGGCCCACCGAGCCGGTGGCCTCCACGATCCGGCCCGCCAGCCACGACGGGTTGCCCAGCGCGTGATCGGCGGTCGCCACGTACTGGTCGAGCACCATGGGGCGGGTCTTGGACGTGATCAGCAGCCAGGTGTAGCCGGTCTTGCGGCCGGCCACCAGCAGCAGCGCCAGTCCGACGCCCTTCAGCAGCAGGGCCCGCTCCCGGCCGGTGCGGCGCGTGACGGCGATGACGGCACAGCCCAGGGTCACCCACAAGGCGCCGTTGCCGACCATCATCTGGGCGCCGACCATGCTGCGCACGATCCAGAAGACGAGGTCGATGCCGACCGCGGCACCGAGTGCGATGAATCGTTCCCGCCAGGTGAGCACCACCATCATCAACGCCATGCTGACGTACAGCACCGTCCCCGATCTGGGGGCGAAGATCACCTCTTGCGCCTGACTGGTGATCGGTCCCGGCTCGCCGTAGTGGCGCGCGGCGATCTCCAGGGCGATGAGGAATCCCAGGGCCACCACACCGACCGCGGCCCACAGCATGACGCGTGGTCGACGCCATGCGGCGACCCCGGAGTCGTCGCCGCCCGTTCGCGAAAACGCTCGCGCTATCTTAGATATCAATTTTCAACCGATTTATATGTTTTCCAACGCCGTCGTTGTGAGCTCGAACATGTTAACGGAAAGGCGGGTTTCGCTGAGGACGGGCTTGACGCCAAGTGAACGCTTGCCCGATCGGGCAAGCGTTCGGTGAGGCCCGGCGCATGGGCGGCCGCCCGGCCGTACCGCGTCGATCAGCGCGGGACCACCCAGTTCGGCACCCAGGTCCCGGCGGTGTCGCGGGCGGGGCGCGTGGCGGCGAGGTGGGCGCGGAGGGCGGTCAGCGCCGGGTGGGGGTTGTCGCGGCGCCAGAGGAGCGAGTGCGGGTAGACGGGGGTCGGGTCGGTCACCGGGACACGGCGCAGGCCGTGGCCGACGGGCCAGACGACGCGGGTGTGCTCGCCCATGAAGGTGGCCAGGGCCGGGGTGTCGGCGACCGTGTCGAGGAGTGCGTCGGAGCCGAAGTTGGGGCCGGTCGCCTCGATGGTGAGGCCGAATCCGGCGGCGAGGTCGTCGTAATAGGCGCCCCACTCGGTACCGGGGACGATGCCGGGCATCCAGATCCGGTGCCCGGCGAGCTGTGCGAGGGCCACCGACCGGGCGCCCGCCAGGGCGTGGGCGGGGCCGGTGAGCAGCTGGAGCGGCTCGTCGAGCACCCGGACGGACTCGATGTCCTCGGGGAGGGGCCGGCCGGGCACCCCGACGGCGCGGAAGGACGCGTCGATGGCACCGGAGCGCAGGGCGGCGACGGCCTTCTCGATGTCGAACAGCATCACCACGTCGAGCTCGATGTCGGGGTGCGCGCGATGGAAGTCGCGCATCATGCCCGACGGCGCGACCCGTGAGGCGATCACGTCGACGCGCAGCGGACGCGTACCGGGGCGCACGGACGCGACCGCGCGCTCGGCGACGCGCAGCAGCTCGCGCGCGTGGGGCAGGAACGCCTGCCCGTCAATGGTGGGCTCCGCACCGCGCGCGGTGCGGGTGAACAGTCGTACGCCGAGGTCGCGCTCCAGTGCGGCGATGCGCTTGGAGACCGCCTGCTGGGTGACCGCCAGCCCGGCGGCGGCCTCCTGGAACCGCCCCGCCTCGGCGGCGGCGACGAAGGTCCGGATGGTGTCGAGGTCCATGCCGGGACCCTATGCCCACAACCATGGGTTGTGAGTCGGTGGCCCTGTGGTTGTTTGACCCCGTGTGCGGCCGTGTCCTTTGATGCTTCCGATCGCGGATCGGTTGTACGGGCGGAGCGAGGGGTGGGGTCGGGCATGGGGAGCGGGCACCGGCTGGGACGGCGGTTCGGGTGGCTCTGGGGGGCGTACGGGACGAGCGCGCTCGGCACCTGGCTCGCCTTCGGCGCGTTCCCGCTGATCGCCGTCCGGGAGCTGCACGCCGGTCCGGCGGAGGTCGCCGCGCTCTCCTGCGTCGGGGCCGCGGTGGGCGCGGCGGTGGCGGTGCCGCTCGGCCCCTGGGTGGAGTTCCGCCGCAAGCGGCCGGTGCTGATCGCGATGGACCTGGTGCGGTGCGCGGCGCTGCTGACGATCCCCGCCGCCTTCGCGCTCGGCGTGCTCACCCTCGTTCAGCTCCTGCTGGTCTCGGCCGTCGTCGCGGCGGCCGACATCGGCTTCCGCGCCGCCTCCGGCGCGTACCTGAAGACGCTGCTGCCGACCGAGGACCTGCTCGTCGCCAACGCCCGGTTCGAGTCGACGGCCTGGACCACCACGATCATCGGACCGCCGCTGGGCGGTGCGGCGATCGGGCTCCTCGGTCCGGTGGCGACGGTGGTGGCCGACGCGGTCAGCTACCTGCTCTCGGCCCTGGGCATCCGTGCGATGGGCGGGCAGGAGCCCCGGCCCGGACTCCGGGAAGAGGCCGGGCGCATGCGGGCCGGGGACCTGCTCGACGGCTGGCGGTTCATCCTCTCCGACCGGGCGCTGCGGCCGCTGTTCTTCAACACCGCCCTGTTCAACGGCCTCGTGATGGCCACCCAACCGCTCCTGGCCGTCCTGATGCTCGGCCCGCTCGGGTTCGCACCGTGGCAGTACGGCCTCGCCTTCGCCGCGCCCTCGATCGGCGGGCTGCTCGGTTCGCGGCTGGCCCGACCGCTCGTCACCCGGTTCGGGCAGCGGCGGGTCCTGGCGGTGTCCGGGACCCTGCGCGCGCTCTGGCCCGTGGGGCTGGCCTTCCTGGGGCCGGGCACCGGAGGACTGCTGCTGGTGATCGGCGTCGAACTCGGTCTCATCTTCTGCTGCGGGGTCTTCAACCCCGTCCAGGCCACCTACCGCCTCCAGCGCACAGCGACCGACCGGGTCGCCCGCACGCTGTCCGCCTGGGCGGTGACGACCAAGGCCTCGACCGCGCTCCTGACGGCCGTCTGGGGCGTACTGGGCACCCTGCTCGGGCCGCGCACGGCCATCGGCCTGGCCGGGGCGGTCCTGCTGGCGACTCCCCTGCTGCTCCCCCGCCGCACGACGGGCCTTCCCCACGAGCCGAAGCCGGCGCCCCGGCGGACGCTCTCGTAGGGCCGACCGGCGCCGGCGTCCGGAACCGGCCGAGCGCTGGATGATCGTCCGGTGATGCCGAGCTCGTGGACGCTGTTAGCTTCGGCTGGCCGGCCAAGGGCCCGCCTCTCGCACCGGTTGACCGCCGCCCCGTTCCCGGCCGGCCGGACGGCCGATGCGGCACGAACGACGGCTGACGGCAACGACTGACGGCAAGGACGCACCATGGCGACGCTGGACCGGATGGACCTACGGCTGCGATCCCTGCACCTGCTGGAAGGCCAACGCATGGCGCAGCGCCTGTTCGCCCACGTGGTCTCCGCCCGGGTGATCACGCCGGGCCGTAGCGAAAGGGAGGTCGACAACCGGATCGCCCTGATCGCGCAGGAGGTGTTCGGCGTGCGGGCCGGTCTGGCCGGGCGGCGGTTCGTGCGGTCGGGGCCGAACACCCTGGTCGGCGGCCGATGGCCGAACCGCGTCATCGGCGGGCAGGACGTGGTCGTGTTGGACTTCGAGTCGTTGCTGGCACCGTACGAGACGGGCTTCGCGCGGACCGTGGCCGTCGGCGACGCTCCGGAGCGCCGTCGTCTCGTGAGCGACCTGGCCGTGGTGGCCGACGCCGCACGGGAGGCCTTCCGCTCGGACGAGACCATCACGGG
Organism: Streptomyces sp. AB3(2024); assembly: GCF_041862025.1. Lineage (NCBI taxonomy): Bacteria > Bacillati > Actinomycetota > Actinomycetes > Kitasatosporales > Streptomycetaceae > Streptomyces > Streptomyces sp. AB3(2024). The sequence goes on along the minus strand of NZ_JBGWAB010000102.1, from coordinate 23,171 downwards.
GCGGCAGCTGCACGCGAGGATAAGGACCTCGGCGGCCGAGGCCGATCTGAGCCCGGGGTCCTGGCACGCCGGCAGGCTGACCGGCACCTCTCCCGCCACGCATGCGGAGACGACCCGGCCGGAGGCGTTCATCGGCCCGGACAACGAGCGGCCACTGCGCCGCACGCTGGAGGAGGGGTGGCGGGCCCACTGGATCCTGGAGATCCACCTCGTCGACCACTGCCACGGCAACGCCGGCGTCCACACGGAACTGCTCGATCTCGTCTGAGCCCGCCCTCACGGCGTCCGGACCAGCATGGCGGCCGGCACCAGGCACAGGAGGGCGACGTACCCCCAGGCGTGGAGACGGTCCCCGATCCGCGGGGGCCTTCGGCGCAGGAGGACGACGACCGGGAGGGCCCCGAGGAGGAGCAGGGCGGCGGCACCGAAATCGACGGACCCGACGGCCGACACCAGCGCCGCGCCGTCCGTCCCGTGGGCGACCGCGAGGAAGACCGCACACGCCGGGGCGCTGATGCAGGCGGTGAGGGGGTTGGCCAGCGCCGCCGCGGTGCCCATCGGCAGTCCCGAACGCCGCAGCAGCGGTACGGTCATGACGCTCCCCCCGACACCGAGGAACGAGGCGGCGGCGCCGATGGGGACCCCGAGCGCGGCCGGGATCGCGAACGCCCCGGGCCCGCCCGCGACAGCGGCACCGGCACCGGCACCGGCGGCAGGTCGCAGGAACCCCGGCCGCGCGAGCACGTCGGCGACGGTCATCGCCAGATAGGCCACGAACCCCCAGTGGATCAGCCGGGCCGGCGCGGAGCCCGCGAGGACCGCGCCGCCGAGCCCCCCGACGCCGAGCAGGACCATCAGGGGGGCGCTGCCCCGCAGACGGCGCAGGACCGGCCGGGGGGTGGCCGCGGTGGCCACCACCGCGTTGACGACCATGACCAGCGACGAGGTCGCCACCGCGACGGTCACCGCGGCCGGCCCCGCGGCGGCGTCCACCCAGACGATGACGGGGACCGTGACGAATCCTCCCCCGAAGCCGAACACCACGGTGGTCACACCGGTCAGGATCCCGACGACGACAAGAACGACAGCACTCATGCCCCCAGTCCAGTCGAGGAGCCGCCCGCCGACGATCGACCGTCGCTCCGATCCTTTCGAGTTCCGGCCATACCCTTCCGTCATGCGCAACGTGCCCCTCGCGCGACTCGATCACCTCCCCGCCGAGGTGCTGCCGATCGCGACCGACTACCCGCCTGACTCCCTCCTCGCCTGGCACGAGCACCGCCGGGCGCAGCTCCTGTACGCCGCGACCGGCACGATGCTCGTGGAGACCGACGACGGGGCGTGGACCGTCCCGGGCGAACGGGCGGTGCTCATCCCGCCCCGGATCCGCCACCGGGTGCGGATGCTGGACGTGCGGACCTCAAGCCTCTACATCGAGCCGTCGGCCGTTCCGTGGTGGCCCACCGCCTGCCGGGTCGTGGAGGTCCCGCCGCTGCTGCGGGAACTGCTGCTCGCCGCCGCCGACCTGGACGCGGACTACGCCGCGGACGACCGCGACAGAGCGGTGATCACATTGATCCTCCTGGAGACGGCCGCGCTCTCCGAGGTTCCGCTGCATGTCGCCCTCCCGCACGAAGCGCCGTTCTCCCGGCTGTGCCGCGACTACCTCGCCGGCCCCGACGTGGCGGTGAGCAACACCGACTGGGCGCGCGCCGCGGCGATGAGCGAACGCATGTTCACCCGGCGCTTCCGGCACCTGACGGGGACGAGCCCCGCGGCCTGGCGGTCCCGGGCCCGCCTGCTGGCCTCGATCCCCCTCCTGCGCCACAAGACCGTCACCGAAGTCGCGACCCTGCTCGGATACGCCTCCCCCGCGGCCTTCTCCTACGCGTTCACGCGTGCTTTCGCCATGCCGCCGTCCTCCATGAGGCGCCACTGACCCGACGGCGTCGCCCTGCCGTCCACGCGAGGGGCCGGACCCGTCGATCAGCGGCCGGGATACGGCAGCAGTGCCATCTCGCGCGCGTTCTTGACGGCGGTGGCGAGGGCCCGCTGCTGGCGGGCCGTCACCCGGGCGACGCGGCGACTGCGGATCTTGCCGCGGTCCGAGACGAACTTCCGCAGCAGGTCGATGTCCTTGTAGTCGATGTACGTGATCCCGGCCGCGTCGAGCGGGTTGGGGCGGGACTTCACGGGCTTACGGGCTTCCTGGCGACGTGCCATGGGGTTCTCCTGTGTCGAGCGTGCGTCGCTGCTCGGCGCGGCGACGGGGGGAGGGTCAGACGGGGTCGAGGAGGGAGTCGAAGGCTGCGGGGAGGCGCTTCCAGCCGTCGCGTCCTCCCGCGTACTCCGCGTCCGTGAGCAGGCAGGACTCCAGGAGCCGTTCCAGTCCGTCGCGGTCCAGGCCGGGTGAGGTGAAGACGAGGTGCTGGCAGCAGTCGCCGTGCTCGGGGTGCCAGTCCAGGGCCGCGGCGGCCCTCCGCACCGGTGGGACCATCTCCCAGGCCGCGTCGGGCAGTGACGCCAGCCAGGGGCCCGCGTTCTCCACACACAGCGCGCCTCCCGCGGCGTCCCACGCGAGGAGGGTGTCGGGGCGGTCGGCGAGCCAGAACCTGCCGCGGCTGCGCGCGGCCGCGCAGCACAGGTCCTCCAGCGCTTCGTACAGGCGCTCGGGATGGAAGGGCCGCCGGCGGTGCCACACGAGCGTGGTGACACCGGCGTCGTCGGCGTCCTGGGGCAGCAGCGCGCACGCGGGGTGCTGAGCCGCCGCGGCGGCCTCGACGTCGAAGCCCGCGAAGGCCGCTTCGGCGAGTTCGCCCGAATCGGCCGCCACCCGGCGGGCGGTGGGGTGCAACTGGGCGAGGAGCGCGCGGTCCTCGTCGCCGGCTTCCTCGTTGCCGACGAGGGCGAGGACGGGTGCGTACTCCAACTGGCGGGCCCAGGTGTCCCCGACGGTCCGCCGGTCGGTCGGCGCCGCCGCCAGGCCGGCTTCGGCGAGGTCGTCGCCGTTGGCGAGGCAGGGCAGCACGAGCACGGGGTCCACGGCGGTGATCACATTGGTGAGGACCAGGCCGTCTCCGGCGTGTGCGGAGACGACCTCGGCCATCGCCTTCGGCTCGACCGAGTCCCACAACTCGACCACGGCGAGCCGGGTCAGGCCCGCCCCGGCCAGCCGCACCAGTTCGGGTACGAGGTCCTCGCGCAGTGCGCAGCACGCGCAGTCGTTGACCAGCGGCGCCCCGTCCTCGGACAGGAGTCCGGTGGCGTCGCGGACCGAGCGGCGCACCGACCCCTCCGCCGCGCCGGTCAGGTCGTGGTGAAGGGCGACGCTGCCGGGGACGGCCCGCAGGAGCCGGCCCACGACCTCCCTGCGGGCGTCGGCGTGGATCCCGGCGACGATCACGACGGGCAGTCCGGGGTCCTGTGTCATCGGCGGGCCCCGTAGCGGCGCTCGAAGCGTTCGACGCGGCCGGCGGTGTCCATGACGCGGGCGGTGCCGGTGTAGAAGGGGTGGCTCGCCGAGGAGATCTCCACGTCGACCACCGGGTAGGTGTGGCCGTCCTCCCACTCGATCGTCTTGTGGCTGGTCATGGTGGAGCGGGTGAGGAACGCGGTGCCGCCGGCGCTGTCGCGGAAGACGACGGGGCCGTAGGCGGGGTGGATGCCGGGCTTCATGGCGGTGTCCTTCGGGGTCTGGGCGGGGGTTCGGTCAGCGCTCTTCGCGGAAGTCGACGTGTCGGCGGGCGACGGGGTCGTACTTGCGCAGCACCAGCCGGTCCGGGTCGTTGCGCCGGTTCTTGCGGGTGACGTAGGTGGAGCCGGTGCCCTCGGTGGAGCGCAGCTTGATGATCGGGCGGAGTTCGTTGCGTGCCATGAGGCTAGTATATGGGAATGGTTTCCATTACCAATAGCGTGATGGCCGTAGCGAGAGGCAGGTAACACACCCATGTCCGCCCACTGCCAACTGACCGGCGCCGAACCGGGCTTCGGCAACAACATCTCCCACTCCCACCGGCGCACCCCGCGCCGCTTCGACCCGAACATCCAGCACAAGCGCTATTGGCTGCCCAGCGAGGGCCGCAACGTCCGCCTGACCCTGAGCGCCAAGGCGGTCAAGACCGTGGACGCGATCGGCATCGAGGCCGCCGTGGCCCGGATCCGGGCCCGCGGGGGGAAGGTCTGATGGCGAAGAAGAGCAAGATCGCGCGGAACGAGAAGCGCAAGGAGACCGTCGGGCGCCACGCCGCCCGGCGGGCGGAACTCAAGGAGGTCATCCGCCGCCCCTCGTCCACGGCGCAGGAACGCGGGACCGCACTGGCGGAGCTGCGCCGGCAGCCGCGCGACGCCAGCGCCACCCGCGTCCGCAACCGCGACAGCGTCGACGGCCGTCCCCGCGGCTACCTGCGCAGGTTCGGCCTCTCCCGGGTACGGACCAGGCAACAGGCGCACGCCGGGTTCCTGCCCGGCGTGACGAAGTCCTCCTGGTGATCCCGCCCGGGTGACGCCCACGGGCGGCGGCAGGACACCACGCCGCGATCGTCCGGTGGGGTGTCCGGCCGGGGCCCGCTTGGGAGCATCACCGAATCGGGGCCGGGCGGTCGGCCGGGGAACCCGTAGCGGGTCGCCCGCGTCCAAGCGGCGAGCAACCGCTGCGTCGCGAGGAGGCCGTCGGATGGGTGCACGGACGACGGGGGCGGCCGTGCTGGCCGGCGTACTGCTGGTGGCGGGCGCCGGCTGCGGTGGGGTGGGGGGGGGGGGGGGGGGGGGCGGGGGGGCGGGGGGTTTTCGGGGGGGGGGGGGGGCGGGGGGGGGGGCCCCCCCCCCCCCCCCCCCCGGGCCACGGCTGTACGCGCACCGGGGACGCGGTCGCCTCCGAGGTGGTGGTCACCGCCTCGGACAACGGCCGGCGGATGTGCCTGCCGCTGCACGGCACCCTACGGATATCCCTGCCCGATGCGGGTACGGGCGGCCCCGGGGCGCCGGTGGGCCTGTCCGGGACGGCGCTGTCCACGGTCGCGGACCACCTGTTCCGGGGCGTGTCGCCCGGCACGGCGGTACTGACCTCCGAAGTCCCGGCCTGTCCCGGGACGCCCGCGCCGGGCACGGTCGAGTGCCGGGCGCTGACGGGTTGGCGGGTCACCGTCGACGTACGGTGACCCGCCGGTCCCTCGTGCGCCCTCGCGCACCCTCGGGTCCGGGTCAGCTGATGCTGAGCGCCGTGTCGTCGATCACGAACGAGGTCTGCAGGCTGGAGTCCTCGGTGCCGCTGAACGTGACCGTGACCGTCTGGCCCGCGAAGGAGGACAGGTCGAAGGTCTTCTGCACGTAGCCGGTGTTCTTGTCGAGGTTGGAATAGCCGGCCAGGGTGGTGGAGTTGGCCGTCACCGTCAGCTTGTCGTAGGCCGTGGCGGTGGTCGTCTCCGCGGTGTCGATGTGCAGGTAGTAGCTGAGGGTGGCGTGGCAGCGGACCGGGATGGTCACCGACTGCGAGAGCGAGTCGGTGTGGGTGGACCCGTAGCCGTCCAGCCAGGCCTTCCAGGAGCCGGAGTGCGCCGCCTCACCGCTGCCGTTGTCGACCACGCCGGTACTGGCGGTCCAGGGGGCGGTGCCGGTCTCGAACCCCTGGTTGCCGAGGAGCTGGGTCACGGTGCAGCCGCCGTCGACCGTGGTGACGGTCCAGGTGAAGGAGGTGCTGCCGCTCGCGTTGGTGGTGTCCTTGGCCGTGACCGTGACGTCGTAGCCGCCCGCGGTGGTCGGCGTACCGCTGATCAGGCCGGTGGAGGCGTTGACGGACAGGCCGGGCGGGAGCCCGGTGGCGCTGTAGGTGAGGGTCTGCCCGCTCGCCGAGTCGGTGGCCTGGATCTGCAGCGAGGTGGCCGTGTTGACGACACCGGTGCGGCTGCCGGGGCTGGTGACGGTGACGGTGTTGCCGCCGGCGGAACCGCCCGCGAAGGCGGCGGTGCCCTTGGGCGTGCCGAGTCCGGTCGGGCCGTCGTAACCGGCCTTGGCGGTGCAGAGGTAGCCGCCGGAGCAGGAGCCGTTGGCGCCGCTGGTCACGTCGTTGAGCGACGCGGTGTGGGAGTACGGGTACGACGACGGGTAGGTGCCGGCGGCCGGCGTGCCCGCCAGGGCGTAGACGGAGGCGATGATCGGGGCCGAGGCGCTGGTGCCGCCGTAGACGTTCCAGCCGCTGGCCTGGTAGCTGTCGTACACCGCGAGCCCGGTGGCCGGGTCGGCGACGGCGGAGACGTCGGCGACCGTGCGCTTGGCGCAGCCGCCGTCGCTCTGCCAGGACGGCTTGGTGGTGAAGCCGGAGCATCCCGAACCGGCGCCGTTGCCGCCGGCGCTCGTGCCCCAGACGCTCTCGGACCAGCCGCGGGGGGTACCGCCGGCGCGGCTGAGGGAGGTGCCGCCGACGGCGGTGACGTACTGGGAGGCCGCCGGGTACTCGACTCCGTAGCCGCTGTCACCGGAGCTGACGGTGATGGCGACGCCCGGGTGGTTGAAGTACGAGGCGTCGGAGGCGGGGTCGGTGGAGTCCTCGCCGCCGCCGTAGCTGTTGGAGACGTACTTGGCGCCCATGGTCACGGCGCGGTTCACGGCGGCGCCGAGGTCCTCCATGGAGGGCTGGTTCGCCTCGACCAGCAGGATGTGGCACTGCGGACAGACGGCGCTGACCATGTCCACGTCGAGGGAGATCTCACCGGCCCAGCCGGCGTCGGCGGTGGGGTAGCTGGTGCCGCCGTTCTGGTCGGCCTTGCGGAAGCAGCCGTTGGCCGTGGTGCAGGGGGGCAGTCCGTACTGGGAGCGGTAGGCCGCCAGGTCGGACTCGGCGTTCGGGTCGTCGTACGCGTCGATGATGGCGACCGTCGCGCCGGCGCCGGCCGAGGCCGGCAGGGCGTACGCGCCCTGCAGGTCGGTGGGACCGTAGCCGGAGGGCAGGACGCCGGGTGCGAGGCCGAGGCGCTGCTGCACGTCGGTGCGGGCCAGTGCGTGGCAGGCCATCCAGCCGGCCCGGGCGGGCTCCGAGCAGAGCCGCTGGGTGTGCACGGCGGCGGTGCCGGAGGGGGCGCCGGTGCCGGCCGAGGCCACGGACGGGGCGGCGAAGGCGAGCATGCCGCCGGAGATCAGGGCAACCGTCGAGAGTAAGGCGGTCGCACCGCGGCGGCTCGGCCGTGCGGCGCGCCGGAACAGGGCGTTGCGCAATGAACTGCCCTCCATGGGGGGTTGATGTGCCGCGCCGGGGGATCCCTCAGGATTGGCAGGTCCATGACATTCATGCGCACGTCAGGGCATGCCGGAGCGGAGGGTCGACGCGGGATGCGAGTGGCACGTGTTCAACGGTGCGGACTGTCACCACGTGCAGTGGTGGCCAACGCTGAAGGTATTGAAGCGCCGGGCCAAGGGACTACCCGGCGAATGCAAAGGCTTGCTTTCGGTCAGTGATGTTCGCGTATACCGTGTCCTGCCATGGAGTTGGACGACGGCGCGGTCAACGACCTGATGTCCCTGGGACTCTCCCGGTACGAGGCCCGGGTGTATCTCGCTCTGGTCAGGCGGGAGTCGTACACCGCCGCCGAGGCGGCCCGCGCCGCGGACGTCCCCCGCCAGCGCGTCTACGACGTACTCGACGCCCTCGTCCGGCGGCGCCTCGCCGTCCTGCGCCCCGGCCGGGTCGCGGCCTTCTCCGCGGTGGCCCCCGAACTGGCGCTGGCCCGGCTGATGGCCCTCCAACGGGAGTCCCTGGAACGGCTGAACGAGGTGTCGGCCGCGCTCACCACGGCGCTGCTCCCGGTCTGGGCCGACGGGCGGACGCACACCGATCCGCTCGACTACATCGAGGTGCTGCGCGACCCCCGGGCGATCGCCGAGCGGTTCGACAGCATCCAGGAGCAGGCCTCCGGGGAGCTCCTCAGCTTCTGCAAACCGCCGTTCGTCGCCCCCGCGGCCAACAACGAGGGCATCAAGGCCGTCCGCCGACTGCGTCAGGCCGGGGGCACGGCCCGCGCGATCTACACCCACGACGCCCTCGGCGACGCGGAAGTGCTGGAGAACGTACGTCGGTTCGCCGCGGCGGGCGAGGAGTCCCGCTTCGCCCCGGGCCTCCCGCTCAAGCTCGTCGTCGCCGATGCCTCGCTGGTGCTGTGCGACATGCCCGATCCGGTGGCCGGCACCCGGGCCACCACCGCCCTGTACATCGAACACCCAGCGCTGGCAGCCTGTTTGAGGCTGGCCTTCCTCGCGGTCTGGGATCAGGCCCGGAGCGCACCCGGGACGGGCGGCGGCTGACCACGCGCCCACCGCCGCGCCTGCCTCCTGCCGACGGGCCGGGTCTGCGAGGACCCGGAGGATCCGGTCTGCTCAGCCCCGCAGGTACGCGAGCACAGCGAGCACCCGGCGATGGTCGGTGTCGGCCGGGGGCAGGTCGAGCTCGGCGAGGATGCTGCCGATGTGTTGGGCGACCGCGGCTTCGCCGACCACCACCCACCCGGTGTTGCCCAGGGCCGCCGTCCGGGCCCGTGATCCCGACTCGCTCAACGAGTTGGCGTACGTCGACGCCTGGTCGTCGCGCTCGGAGCCCCGCTCGGTGTCCGCGCCGGGTTGACCGCCGATCTCGGCCGGCAGGTACCCATGCCGCTGCCGGCCGGCCCGGTCCTGACCGTGCTCGCCGCCTGCCTGGAAGGCGTGGAGGTCATGATGGGCGGCGGCAGCCGGTTCCAGGTCGACCGCGGACACGTCGAACTGTGCGCCCCGGTGACCCCGGACGCGCAGCAGGTGGCGGTGTACGGGGTCCAGCCGCCGAAGCCGTCACACACGCTGAAGCCGACAGCGGTGGTCACGAACACCGGCTTCACCGACCCGGGCCACGCCCTGACCGGTGGCGAACGGCCGACCGTGTGGCCGTCGGCCATGGGGCGACGGGCGAGTTCGGCTGCGGCCCCATCGTGTCCGGCTCCTATCGAGGCGGAAACGATGCTGACACGCGACCGACCGGCCCCGCGGCGTTGGTGCACGAGAACGGGCTTCGCCACGCGCCGGTCCGCCGGACCACCTGGATGTGGCACGGGGTTCTCCTCTTCGTGAAGTTGCCGAGTCGGGGCCCTGTGATGCCCTGGCCGGCTGGGCGGGAGCGTGTCCCGGTCGATACGGCGAGCTTGGCGAAACCCGGCTGAAGGGTCGCTGAAGATCTGAAGGTGCGTTCAGCCTGCCTGCCCGGGAGTCGTTCCCGTGGACGCGGTCCGCGCCGCCGACCGGCTAGTGCACTGCCCGCGGGCTGTTGTCGTGCGTCTCTCCGCCGCGTGCCCGGTCACGGAAATGGCCGTAGGCCATGAAGGCGAAGAGGACCGCCAGGAGTACCGCCGAGGAGCCTGCGGTGCCCAGGTCGAGGCCTCCCTTGGCGGTGGGCTTGGTGAGGTAGTCGCCTGCGGTGGCGCCGAAGGGGCGGGTGAGGACGAACGCGATCCAGAAGAGGACGACGTTGGGGACGAAGGGCACGCGGATCAGGGCGACGAGTACGAGGAGAACGCCGGTGATCAGCAGGACGCTGCCCATGTAGCCGAGTCCGGAGCTGTCGGAGAGGAAGTCGCCCATGGAGGTGCCCAGGGTGTTCGAGACGAGGATCGCCGACCAGAACAGCGCCTCGCCGCGAAAGGTCACGATGTCTCGGATGACGAAGGTCTGGCCGGTGAACTTCCAGGCGACGAAGATCGCGACGAGCAGGGAGATGAGGATGGCCGCGCCGGTCGGATAGCCGAGCCCCAGACCCTGTGGGCCCCAGCCCAGGGAGGTGGTGCCCTTCGCAAGGTACTCGGAGCTGGCGTCGCGGTTCATGAAGTCCGACACGGTGGTGCCGACCATGCTCGTGGAGACGATGACGGGCCAGTAGAAGAACGGGTTGTAGTGCCTCGCCCGCAGCTGCACCAGCAGGGTCAACACGAACATGAGTAGCAGGGCGATCGTCGTGAGGAAATAGCCCAGGCGCAGGGTCTGCGCGAACAGGTCTCCCGCGGTCTCGCCCAGGGTGGTGGCGGCGATCTTCATGATCCAGAAGGCAAGGGTGACCTCTGGCAGCTTCCGCACCACGTACTGGGCCGCGCTCGCCCCCTCCGCGTCGGGCAAAGCGAGTACGGGAGCCCGTCTCGCTTCCACTGCCGGGGACGGTGGACGGGGGGAGAGGTGCAGTCGCCCTTCGTGCATCGCCCACCGCTTGCGGAGTCGTTCGGCGACCTCCGGGTCACGCGTGGTGACCACGAGGGCGGCTCCCGCCTCGTCCGCGGCTGCGAAGAGTACGTCCATGACCCGCCGGCCGGTGGCGCGGTCGAGGTCGCCGGTGGGATCGTCCGCGAGGATCAGGCGTGGGGCGGTGGCCAGTGTGCGGGCGATGGCGACGTGCTTGGCCTGGCCGCCGGAGAGTTCGGCGGGCATTTTGTGGGCAAGTTCCGCAACTGCCACGACATTGAGGCAGTGCAGGGCCCGGAGGTGCGCAGATTCCTTGGGAACGCCGGCCAGAACCAGGGGCAGCGCGGCGTTCTCCGCCACGTTCAGCGCCGGAACGAGGGTGGGGCCCTCAAGGACGACTCCGACCTGCCCACGTGCTGGAACTCGGGGAAGCCCCGGCCAGCTGATCTCTCCGGCCGTGGGTTGAACGACGTCTGCCATGAGGTGCAGCAGTGTGGATTTGCCGGACCCTGACGGACCCGTGATGGCTATCCGGTCGCCGGTGTGGACCTCGCAGGTGGCGCTGTTCACGGTGCCGGGGGCGGTCGGCCCGTTGCCGTGGATGCGGGCGGCGTCCTGGCAGCTCAGGAGCAGGGTGTCGGCCGTGGTCACGGCAGGCCCCCTCGATGTGCCGGCCCGTCGACCCGCTGGGCGGCCCCGAGGGCTCCGCCGGTGTCGGGGGGAAGGGCGTCCCGGTCGTCTGGGACGGGTACTGGGGCTGGAATGGCGGTACGTCGCATGATGGGGCGCCCTTCCGGTGACGAAGCGGACAGCAGGTCTCCTCTGACCCTAGGCAGTGGTTGGTTAGCCTCCGGCCCGTTCACGGTGAAACGACGGTAAACCCCCGGCTCAACTGCCCTGCATTCCACGGAACCCCGGCCCATCGCGTTCGGGACGGTCCCGGCAGGCACTCCTCACCGGCCGCCCGCCCCGACGCATGGGGATGCGCCGGGGCGTCCGCTGTCCGTCAGGTTGTTCCACCGAGAGAGGTGAGGAGCGTGTTGAGTGCGTCGGCCTCGGTGGCCTTGTCGGGGTGCGGGGCGCGCACGGCCTTCAGGACCTGGTCGATCTCGCCGTCGAGGAAGCCCCACGCCTTCTCGCTCTTGGGCTCAAGGGTGGACTGGTCCTCGTCCCACGCGGTCTCCAGGTCGGTGACGCGGCTGGTCGCGGCTCGCTGATCACCCGAGTTGACCTTCGCCAGGGTGTCGGCCGTGATGGTGCGGAATTTGGCGATATCGGCCGGAGGGAACGGCGATGTCGCCTCCTGCGAGTTGATGTGACCGGCCACGGGCGCGGGGGTGTCTTCTTCGCTCGCGGCAGCGTGCGGCTGGTGGTTCGCCCAGGCGAGCAGTGCTGTGGCCGCAACCGCTACGACGGCGTAGTAGGCCAGCATGCCCCGCTCACGTGCCGGGCTCGGTGTCCGCGGGGTACGGGTCGGTTCCTGGGCCTCGATGACATCACTGTGGCTGCGCGTGAGGTACACGACCGTGGCGAGGATGGCGACCAGGAAGATCGCGCTGGTCAGTGCGGTGCCCAGGCCCAGGCCGCCGTCGCCGCTGGGCGATCCGAGCCAGTCGCCGAGATTGGCGCCGAGCGGGCGGGTGAGGATGTAGGCCAGCCAGAAGGAGAGCACGGCGTTGGCGCCGAGGCGCCAACCGACGATGACCGCGGCGATCAGGCCGAGCGGCAACAGCACGGAGACGCCCGCGGTCCAGCCGGTGAGTTCGAGGGTCCAGTCCCCGGTGGCGGTGCCGAGCGCGAAGGTGACCAGGACCGCAAGCCAGTAGAAGAGCTCGCGGGGCCGGGTGGAGATGCTGTGGACCGACAGGGTCCGCTCCCTCACGTACCAGATGCCGAAGACCAGAGCGAGCACGCCGGCGAAGACGCTGCTGCTCAGGGCGAGGGGCACTCCCTGGCTGTCGGTGAGGATGTCGGTGTAGAGGGTGCCGGTCACACTGACCACCACGACGGTGAGCCAGTACACGAACGGAACGTAGCGTGAGGCGCTGAGTTGCCAGGCCAGCACGGCTGCCAAGGCCCCGGTGAAGATCAGTGCGGTGTTGAGCAGGCCGACACCGAGGTTCATGTTGATCCAGTCGGCGAAGCTCTCGCCGACCGTGGTGCACAGGATCTTGATGATCCAGAACCAGATCGTGACCTCGGGAACCTTGTTCAGCATCTGCCCGGCAGGCGTCCGAACGCTCTCGCCGACTCGCAGCTGGTCTCCTGGGTGGGCAGCTGCCCCTGGAGCCGTGGGACTCTCAGACGTTTCGTAGGTCATGCGGCCCGACTGTTCCATCGGGAACCTGAACGCATCCTGACCATCCCACCGGACATGACGACAGCGATGCCCCCGTCGCCGCACTCGGTGGTGCACTCGGTCGAGTACGGCGACGGGGGCCGGGCGTCAGGACGGTGGCCGAGTCGCGCGGCGGTCTGCTGCGCCCAGCCACAGGACCACGGCGACGATGATCACGGCGAGGATCAGGCTGACCGGCCCGGTGCCCAGCCCGAGGCCGCCGCGCTCGGCGCCGGCGCCGGCCCAGTCCGCGAAGGAGGCGCCGAGCGGTCGGGTGAGTACGTACGCCCACCAGAAGCCGAGCACGGGCGGGAGGGCGAACACCCGGTGGGCGAGTGCCGGCAGGGCGATCAGGGCGGCGAACAGCAGCCCGGAGGGCAGGTATCCCCAGCCCGGGGTCGCCGCGGTCAGGTCGCCGACGGCCGTACCGAGGGCGAAGGTGGCCATCACCACGGTCCAGTAGAAGACCTCGCGGCGACCGCCCGCCACCGTCTCCACCGCGAGGGTGCCCTCGGTCCGCCGCCAGACCACGAAGACCAGGGCCAGGGCCAGGGCCAGGGCCAGGGCCAGGGCGAACGCCGGCGCGGACCGTCGCGGCAGTCGTCACGGCTCACGTGGCAAAGGTTCGGACGCACCCGTGCACGACCGCCCACACGGCACCCAAGAGGCCGAGCCGCCGCCACGAATCCGTGGCGAGTGCTAAAGCGACGCGCCCCCCTCACGAACGGGCACTGCCCGACCAATCGTCCGGCGCACGTTGCGTCTTCCTGCATCAGCCAGCGGAGCCAGGTCGACAATGGCAGCATCCGGGAAATGACGGCACACCCAGTCTTCAGCGCCATCCACGTCCCGGCGCTTGAGCCCTACCTCGCACGAACGGGCACCATCTTTCACACGTTCACTGATCAGGACTCCGGCTGCATCTCCTACGGGTTCATGGCGGGCGGGCAGCGCTGGTTCGTGAAGGGGGCCTCGACGCCCGATGGTGTCTCGTCCCTGCGCCGGGCCATCTCGGTACACAAGGCCGTTGCACACTCTGCCATCGTGCCCCTGTCGCACTCGTTCAGCACCAACGAAGGTCTGGCACTCGTGTACCCGTGGATGGCCGGCGAGGTCCTCTATCACCCGACTCGGTCCCGCCATGGAGGGAGGGCCGCACCTGGCAGTCCTATGACGAAGTTCCGGCAGCTCCCCCTTCCTCAGGTTCACGCCGCCCTTGACTCACTCCTGAGGGCCCACCTTGCCGTGGAGCAGGCCGGCCTCGTCGCAGTGGACCTCTACGACGGCTGCATGCTCTACGACTTCGAAAATCATCGGATGATGCTCTGCGACCTGGACGAGTACCGACCCGGGCCGTTCACGCTGGAGACAGAGCGGCTGCCCGGCTCTTCCCGCTACATGGCCCCGGAGGAATTCGTACGGGGCTCGGTCATCGGCATCCGGACAACCGTGTTCACCCTGGGCCGAGCCCTCCGCCTTCTCCTCGACGCCGGCGACGAGGAGAAGCAGTGGCGCGGCACCTCCGGACAGCTGACCGTCATCAAGAAGGCAACGGCCGCCGCCCCGGAGTGCCGGTTCCACTCGGTGCACTCACTCGTCGACGCCTGGCATGCGGCCACCTAGGGTTTCGGAGCCCGCCTGCGAGGCGATGAGCGCACCGGCTCCTCCCCAACCTCGGAGCGCAAGATCCGGCCGGCGTTGCACCACCGCTCGTCCCTGCTCACCCGCAGGACGCGAGGGGGCGGGACACTCAGGCCGAGCCAACGACAAGCATGTGCGCCGATGCATCGTGGAACACGCCGTGCTCGTCGGCGAGACGAGCCGTCGCTATCGCATCCGTGACGAGCGCTCCCGCCTCTTCCTGGCCAGCACATCGGCCGGCCGCTACGACGTAGGCCCATCCCGGGCCCTCGATCCCGTGGACCCGCACGGCGCCCAGCCCCACTTCGCCGGCCTCCTGAGTCAACTCTGCAGCGGTATGGAAGTGCACAACCGTGAACCCCCTGCTGCCGTCGTAGGAACCCGTACGAACCACCTGCGAGACCTCGCCGGCCAGCAGCTCCGGGGACAGGCCCGCGCTGACGGTGTACTCCTGCATCAGGGAGTACCGCGAGATCCCCGCCGCTGCCACGACACCACCCGGCACCGCAACCCGCCGCGCCTCCCGCAGCGCCTTCAGCCGGTCCTCGCGCTCCGCCAGGTGGTACAGCGGCCCAAGGAGCAGCACCGCATCGAAGGTGCTCGCCGTAAAGGCCAGGTGACGCGCATCCCCTTCGGTGGCCATGCATCCGGGCGCCCGCTCGCGGGCCTGCTCGACGTGTTTCGGCACGGGGTCCACCAGGTCTACCTCGTAGCCGTCTTCGGCCAGCCACTGGGCATGCGCACCTGGGCCTCCACCCACGTCCAGCACGCGGGCCGGCGGTGGAGGAAGGTAGCGTCGTAAGAGTTCCCGGGTGCGCTCGAATTCGAGACGGCCCGTCGCTGTGGAGTGCAGTCGCGCTGCCTCGTCGTACTCGCTGTAGAAACCCGTGATGCGGGGATCGATGCTCGTCATGCCTGGTGAGAGTAGAGCCCAGCAGATGCCGGCGTCATCCGGATATCCCCCGCGGCCGCCGTTGAAGGACTGGCCGATGGTGGTGACCGCGCCGGCCAACACGCGGTATGGCAGGCGTGGCTGGAAAGGACTGAGGCTGGTTGTCAGGTCGAAGTCCTTGGCATGGAGCAGGCCGTTCGCGACGGGCTCATCAAGGTCAACCCCGCCCGGGTCAGCGGCTGGCAGCGCCAGTACCAGCAGGTCGAGGACGAACTGAACGACCCGCGTGCGCTGGCCTGCCCGACTGGGCGGCTGCTGGCCGTCGGCAATGACCCCGATGCCCGGATCTTCTTCGGACCGCGCGGCGGTCGCATCTCCACACCGGTCCTGCGCAAGATCGCCGGGCACGGCTCGCTGACTACCACTCAGCGATACCTGCACCCCGACGCCGACCAGATCACCGCAGCTGGTGCCGCGCTGTCTGCGCACCTCATGGTGCTCCGTGCACCTCGTTCGCTGCCGGTCACGGCCGTCACCGCAATCTGACCCGCGCTGACCGCCCTGGTCCCCAACTGGTCCCCAAAAACGATCAAAGGGCCGTCTTGGATTGCTCCAAAACGGCCCCTGAACTGCGACTCTTTCGAGTCGGGACGACAGGATTTGAACCTGCGACCCCTTGACCCCCAGTCAAGTGCGCTACCAAGCTGCGCCACGTCCCGTTGTGCCGCCTACCTGGGGTTTTCCCCCTCGCGGCGGGCACATGCAGAACATTACCGCACGTTGAGGGGTGCGCGTGCACGGGTGATCGGTGCGCGGGAGGATGGCCCGGTGAACGGACGGGATCGGGACGGTGAGGGGCGGGCGCGCAGTGCGCGGCCGCGCGATGGGCTGGGGCGGCCGCTGGCGTACGGGGCCGCGGGCGTGGAGCGGCAGCCCGAGGGGGTGGTGCGTACGCCGGCCGGGACCGTGGAGGAGGCGCAGCGGCTGCTGGACGCCGGGATGCCCTTCCACGCGCACGAGGTGTTCGAGGACGCCTGGAAGTCGGGGCCGGGGGCCGATGCCCCGCTGTGGCGGGGGATGGCGCAGTTGGCGGTGGGGCTGACGCACGCCGCGCGGGGGAACGCGGTGGGCGGGGCCCGGCTGCTGCGGCGCGGTGCGGCGCAGCTGGCCGGGGTGCGGAAGGCGTACGGGATGGATCTGCCGGGGCTGGCCCGGTGGGCCGGGGAGCTGGCCCGCCGGGTGGAGGGCGGCGCCGTGGTCGACGCCGCCGTGGAGGCCCCGAGGCTACGCGGCGGCGGGCTGTAGCAGGTCCCAGCGGTTGCCGTAGAGGTCCTCGAAGACGGCGACGGAGCCGTACGCCTCGTGGCGGGGCTCCTCCAGGAAGCGGACGCCCTCGGCGGTCATCCGGGCGTGGTCGGCGGCGAAGTCGGCGGTGTAGAGGAAGAAGCCGACGCGGCCGCCGGTCTGGTCGCCGACGCGGGCGCGCTGGGCGTCGTCCTTGGCGCGGGCGAGCAGCAGGGCCGACTCGGTGGCGCCGGGCGGGCGGACCACGACCCAGCGGGAGCCGTCGGGGCGGGCGGTGTCCTCGACGAGGTCGAAGCCGAGGGCACGGGTGTAGAAGTCGATGGCCTCGTCGTAGTCGCTGACCACGAGGGCGGTGAGGGCGATGTGGGATGGCATGCCGTCATTGTGCGTCGAGGAGGACCACGTCCAGGACCCGGGGACCGTGGACGCCCTCCACCCGGTCGAGCTCGATGTCGCTGGTGGCCGAGGGGCCGGAGATCCAGGTCAGGGGGCGGGTCGGGTCCAGCCGCTCCAGTGCCTGCGGGACGGAGTCCACCACCTGGCCGGGGACGCGCACCACGCAGACGTGGTGGTCCGGGATCAGGGTGATGCGCCGGCGCCCCTGGTCGGGCGCGCCGTCGAGGACGATCGTGCCGGTCTCGGCGACGGCCAGGGCGCAACCGGTGACCACGCCGCCGACGCGGTCCAGGTCGGCCGGGGTGGAGTCGGCCAGGTCCCGGACCCGGGTCGGGTCGGCCGCGGAGAGCCAGTACGGGGGCAGGCCGGGCGGTACGAGGACGCTGTCGTGCCGGGACAGCAGCCGCGCCAGCAGCATCGGCAGCCCGTCCCCGTCGGTGCGGTGGACCGTCGCACGGTACTCGGTGAGGTGTGCGGCGAGCAGGTCGACGCACTCGGCCGGGGTGCGGACCCCGTGGACCCGGAGGTAGTCGCGGGGGACATCGGGGTCCGGGCCGGAGGCGGCGCGGCGGATGCGGGAGAGGATGCGGTCCTTGCTGCTCACTTCTGCGGGGACTTCCGTTCTCGGGCCCACCAGTCGCGGAAGGATTCCGCCGGTACGTCGGGCAGTGCGCGGGTGTCGGTCCAGGCCCGGCCTGGTCCGGGCAGGCGGTGCGGGCGCAGCCGCCGGGCCCGGGAGAGCAGCCGTTCGCCCGCGCGCAGGGCGCCGGGGCGGTCGAGGAGGAGGCGGGCGGCGCGCATCGCGGCCCGTTCGGCGGTGTGGCCGTGGGCGGGCCGGATGCGGACGCGGACGCCCTCACGGGTCACGGGACCGCCCTGGACCACCCGTTCGCGCAGGTGGACGAGGATCTCGGGGATGTCGATGGCGACGGGGCAGACCTCGTAGCAGGCCCCGCAGAGGGTGGAGGCGTAGGGCAGGGTGGCGTCGATCGGGGCGGCGGTTCCGCGCAGTTGGGGGCTGAGGACGGCGCCGATGGGCCGGGGTAGACGGAGCCGTAGGCGTGGCCGCCGGCGCGTTCGTAGACGGGGCAGACGTTGAGGCAGGCGGAGCAGCGGATGCAGCGCAGGGCCTGGCGGCCGGTCGGGTCGGCGAGGGTGTCGGTGCGGCCGTTGTCGAGGAGGACGAGGTGGAAGGCGGTGGGGCCGTCGCCGTCGGCCCCTTTCGACGGCCCCGTACCGGTCCACATGGTCGTGTACGGGTTCATCCGCTCGGCGGTCGAGGAGCGCGGCAGGGTCTGGAGGAAGATCTCCAGGTCGCGGAAGGTCGGCACCACCTTCTCGATGCCGACGACCGAGATCAGGGTTTCGGGCAGGGTCAGGCACATCCGGCCGTTGCCCTCGGACTCCAGGACGACCATGGTGCCGGTCTCGGCGATCATGAAGTTGGCGCCGGAGACGGCGACCTTGGCGCGCAGGAACTTCTCGCGCAGGTGCAGGCGGGCGGCCTCGGCGAGTTCGCGCGGGTCGTCGCCGAGGTCCTCGGGGGCCGGGCGGCCCCAGCGGCCCATCTCGGAGCGGAAGAGGTCCCGGATCTCGCCGCGGTTGCGGTGGATGGCGGGGACGAGGATGTGGGAGGGCCGGTCGTGGCCGAGCTGGACGATCAGTTCGGCGAGGTCGGTCTCGTAGGCGGCGATCCCGGCCGCTTCCAGGGCCTCGTTGAGGCCGATCTCCTGGGTGGCCATGGACTTGACCTTGACCACCTCGCGTTCGCCGGTGGCGAGGACGAGGCCGGTGACGATCCGGTTGGCCTCCTCGGCGTCGACGGCCCAGTGCACGGTGCCGCCCGCCGCCGTGACGGCGGCCTCCAGTTCCAGGAGGTACCGGTCGAGGTTGCGCAGCGTGTGGTCCTTGACGGCCTTCCCGGCGGCGCGCAGCCGGTCCCAGTCGTCGAGTTCGGCGACGGCGCGGGCGCGTTTGTCGCGGATGGTGTGGGTGGCGTGGCGCAGGTTGGCGCGCAGCACCTCGTTCCGTACGGCTTCGCGGGCCGCTTCGGGGAACGGCGGGAAGGCGGGCATGCCGAGGTCGGTGCCGGTCATCGCAGCGGTTCCTCCTCCGTGGCGGCCAGGATCTCGGCGAGGTGCAGGGTGCGCAGTGGTTCGCCCGCGCGGCGCAGGGTGCCTTCGAGGTGGGCGAGGCAGGAGTTGTCGGCGCCGCACAGCACCTCGGCTCCGGTGGCCCGGGCGCCGCGGATCTTGTCGGCGCCCATGGCGGCGGACACGTCCGGGTTCTTCAGGGCGAAGGTGCCGCCGAATCCGCAGCATTCCTCGGCTCCGGGCAGCTCGATCAGTTCCAGGCCCTTCACCGCGGCCAGCAGCCGGCGCGGGCGGTCGCCCAGCCCGAGGGAGCGCAGGCCGTGACAGGAGGGGTGGTAGGTGACGGTGTGCGGGAAGTACGCGCCGACGTCGGTCACGCCGAGTACGTCCACCAGGAACTCGGTCAGCTCGTACACCCGCGGTACGAGGTCATCCGCCAGTGCCGCGAGTGCGCTCCCGCGTCCTTCCTCGGCCGCCTTCCGGCCGATGCGCGGGTACTGCTCGCGGATCATCGCGGCGCAGGACCCTGAGGGGGTGACGACGTGGTCGTAGCCCGCGAAGGCCTCGGCGGTGCGCCGCAGCAGCGGTTCGCTCTCGCGCCTGTAGCCGGTGTTGTACTGCGGCTGGCCGCAGCAGCTCTGGGCCGCCGGGAAGTCCACCTCGACGCCGAGGCGCTCCAGGAGGCGGACGACGGCGATGCCGGTGCGCGGGTACAGCGCGTCGTTGACGCAGGTGACGAACAGGGCGGCACGCATGACGGGCAGAATAGCCGGGTGAAGAAGTTCTCAGTGATCGGCATAGGCGCGGGCGACCCGGACCACCTGACCCTCCAGGCGGTCCGGGCGATCGGCGCGGCGGACGCATTCCTCATCCTGGAGAAGGGGGAGGAGAAGTCGGACCTGACGGGGCTGCGGCGGGCCATGCTGGAGCAGCACGCCCGGCCGGGCCACCGGCTGGTGGAGGGGCGCGATCCGGACCGGGACCGCACCCCGGCCGAGTACGCGCCGACGGTGGACGGCTGGCGCAGCGCGCGGGCCGAGATCTTCGAGCGGTTCATCGCCGAGGACCTCGCGGAGGGCGAGACCGGGGCCTTCCTGGTCTGGGGCGATCCGTCGCTCTACGACTCCACCCTGGCGATCCTCGACGAGGTGCTGGAGCACGGCCGGGTGGAGTTCGAGCACGAGGTGGTGCCCGGGATCAGCAGCGTCTCGGCGCTGCTGGCCCGGCACCGTACGAACCTGAACCGGGTCGGGCGTCCGGTGCAGATCACCACGGGCCGGCGGCTGGCGGAGGGCTGGCCGCAGGACGTGGACGACGTGGTGGTGATGCTGGACGCGCGGCACGCCTTCACGGCCCACCTCGACCAGGACCTCTTCATCTACTGGGGCGCCTACGTCGGCACCCCGGACGAGATCCTGGTCTCGGGGAAGCTGGCGGAGGTGGCCGGGCGGATCGAGGAGCTGCGCGGCGAGGCGCGGGCCCGCAAGGGCTGGATCATGGACACGTACCTGCTCAGGCGCGCTTGAGGAAGGCGGGCAGGAGCTCGGCGAGGCGCTCGTACTCCTCGGCGCGGTTGTAGACCTGCCCGCAGACGCGGATGCCGCCCCCTCCCCGCCGGGGCCAGATCAGGACCCGGATGCCGATCCTGGCCGCGAGTTCCTCGCGCAGGGCGCGGGCGGCGTCCTGGGTCTCGGCGGTGCCGGGGGGCAGCAGCAGGGAGCGCATCGCGAGGCCCGGGGTGTACGGCAGGGGGGTGAGCCCGGGGATCCGCGCGAGCAGGGCCGCACCGTAGGCGGCGAGGGCGCTGTTGTGGGCCCGGACCTTGGCCGCGTCGAGCCGTTCGAGGAGGTCGAGGCCCTCGGGCGCGGCGAGCCAGCCGGTGTAGTCGGCGGTGGCGCGGTACTCGACGGACCACGGGAAGCCCCGCTCGTCCTCCCAGGACGGGGAGAGGGAGCGGACCCGGGAGCGGTGGGCGGGGGCCACGGCCAGGAGGGCGCTGCCGGAGGGGGCGTAGCCCCACTTGTGGAGGTTCCCGAACCAGAAGTCGGCGCCGGCGGCGATCGGCTCGGCGAGCATGCCGGGGGTGTGGGCCCCGTCGACGACGGTGGTGATCCCGCGTGCGGACAGTTCGGCGAGGAGCCGGGGTCCGGCGATCAGACGGGCGGTCGGCGAGCTGACGTGGTCGAGGACGGCCACCTTGGTGCGGGGGGTGAGCCCGGCCAGCACGGTCTCGCACACGGCGTCCTCGTCGGGCAGGTGCGGGTCGAGGGCGACGGTGGTGACGGGGGCCCGGCGGGCGGCGGCCGCGACGACGGTGCCGTAGCCGTGGTCGGTGACCAGGATCTCGTCGCCCCCGGCCAGTTCCACGGCGTCGAGCGCGAGGTTGGCGCCCTCGGTGGCGTTGGCGATGAAGGCGATGCCGTCGGGGTCCGCCCCGAGCCGGTCGGCGATCCGCCCGCGGGCCGCGGCGACCCGTGCGGGGACCGCGCCGAAGAAGGCGTCCGGGTCGGCGTGGGCCTCGGCGCGCAGCAGTTCCTGGGCCTCGTTCACGACCAGGGGGACGGCCCCGTAGGAGCCGTGGTTGAGGTGGGCGACGTCGGGGTCGAGCCGGAACAGGGCCGGACCGCCGGGGAAGACGGGCGGGGCGGGCGGGACGGACGGCTCGGGCACGGGTACCTCCGGCTACACGGTGGGGCTGCGGGTCTCCCCCGGGCCCCGGCACGGGGCCCGCGGGCGTGTCCCCCGGAGCATGCAGTCCCGCCGCACCCTCCGACAGGGCCGATTCCGCCAGAGTGGCCTACCTCCGGTCCGCCCGCCCGCAGGCCGGGCGCGCGGGGTCAGCGCGGCGCTTCGTCCCGGCCGCTGGTCGCCGCGTAGTACTGGAGGTCCTGCACCGCCACCGTGCCGTCGACGCGGTACGGCAGCTCCACCGAGGCCGCCGTCCTCCCGTCGCGCACCACCTCGGCGGAGCTGGTGCCCGGTTTCAGCGCCAGCAGTTCGGCGTGCGGCCCGGCCGGCGCGGCGTGCTCGTCCCGGGCGGGGCCGACGGTGGTGCGGACGGTGGCGGGCTCCGTCAGGAAGCTGAGCACCTCCACCGTGTCCCGGGGAGCGGCGCTGCCCTTGCGCGGCGACATCAGCAGCGACTGGCCGCCGGTCGGGCCGGTGGCGGCGAACTGGGTGCGGGAGGTGAGGTAGAGGGTGTCGCGGACGATCCGCGGCCACTGCCCGGTCTTGAAGCGGGTCAGGTAGTACGAGGTCAGGTCCAGGTACGCGTACCCGTTGTGCAGGGAGGGCGCGAACTGGCTGCCCTCCGAGTAGTCGTTCCAGGTGGTCAGCTGCACCCAGTCGGCCCCGTCGTCGATGGCGTGCGTCCAGGTGGTCCGCAGGGTGGCGGTGTTGCCCGCCTCGTCGTAGATCCCCTGGTTCGGCCGGGCGTCCTGGACGGACACCGGCTGCATCCAGATCTTGCCGAGGCCGTGCGCCCGGTCCACGTCGGCGGTGGCGCCCTCCTGGCCGGCGTAGCTGCGGCTGCCCCACTCGGAGAACCCGTAACTGATCGGCGCGTAGTCCGCGTTGTGGGCGCCGAAGTCCAGGAAGAGGGGGACGAGGGCCGTACGGACGCCGTACCGGCTCTTGAGGGTGTCCATCATCCGGCTCCACCAGGCCGGGCTCTTCTCCTCCGCCTTGAACGGGGACACGACGAGGCGGCCGTCGCCGAGCCGGTGCGCGGCGGGGGCCCGGGCCAGGCCGGCGAGGGCGTCGGCGAGCACAGCGGGGTCGTCGGTGTCCAGCGAGGTCATGTCCGGCATCAGCATGACCTTGAAGGCCGGGTCGACCTCGTGGGCCGCCCGCATCAGGAGGTCGGCGCGCTCCCGGTTCTTGCCGGTCAGGGAGAGCAGGTCGAGGGTGAAGCCGTCGATGCCGGCGCCGCGGGCGGTGCGCACCTCCTGGCGGAGGTTGGCGTACTCCCAGTCGCCGTCCTTCGGGGCGACGGGCAGGGGGCGGTCGCGCAGCAGGCCGCCGTACCGCTCGTGCTTGCCGTTCTCCCCGCCGGGCCGGAGGTAGTTGCGGGTGTAGTAGTCGACGTCGGCGCTCGCGTTGTCCAGGGAGAGCGGGTACGGGGTGAAGTAGTGGGCGAACACCAGCTTCCCGGCGGCGGCCGCGGAGCGCAGCGCGGCCGGTCCGGGCAGGTCGAAGGGCAGGGCTCCGGCGGGGCGGGCGCCGCCGCTGTCGACCCGGCCCCCTACCGGGCCGGGGGGGGGGGCCTGCGCCCGGCCCGTGCTCCCCGGGGCCGGGGTGGGGGCGGCGGGATATCGGGTTTGATATG
>NZ_JBGWAB010000101.1:0-31460 GCF_041862025.1 Streptomyces sp. AB3(2024) | reverse complement strand
AAAAAAAAAACAAAACCCCACTCCCCCCCGCGAGCCCCAGGGCCGCCGGCGCCGGCCCCCCCCCCCCCCCCCCCCCCCCCCCCCCCCCCCCCCCCCCCCGGGGGGCGTTCCGTCAGGTCAGGCCGAACTTCCCGCCCCGTGCGCCCAGGACGAACTTGCGCCATCCGTCCGGCGCGAAGACCAGCGGAGGGCCGTCGGGGCGCCCGCCGCTGCGCATCGCGATGAACCCCTCCACGAAGGCGATCTGGACGTCACCCACCCCCCGGCTGCCCGACCGCCAGTCCGCCCCGCTGAGATCGAGCTCGGGCTTTCCCCACACCGTGTTGCCGTTCGCCACGTGCGTGCTCCTCCCGGTACGTCGTCCGGGGGCCCAGGGTAGCCATCGCGACGGGCGCCGCACAGGGCCCCGCGGGGCCGGCGGTGACCGGCCCGGCGCGGCCGCCCTCCCCGGTGACCCTCAGGACGCCGGGAGTTCGGACCCGACCAGCCACATCGCGAAGAACTGCGCTCCGCCGCCGTAGGCGTGCCCGAGGGCCCGGCGGGCTCCGGGGACCTGGTGTTCCCCCGCCAGCCCCCGTACCTGGAGGGCTGCCTCCGCGAAGCGGATCATGCCGGAGGCGCCGATCGGGTTGGTGGACAGCACTCCGCCGGAGGGGTTCACGGGGAGGTCGCCGTCGAGTTCGGTGACGCCGGCCTCCGTCATCTTCCAGCCCTCGCCCTCCTGCGCGAAGCCCAGGTTCTCCAGCCACATGGGCTCGTACCAGGAGAAGGGGACGTACATCTCGACCGCGTCGATCTCCCGGCGCGGGTCGGTGATCCCGGCCTGCCGGTAGACGTCGGCGGCGCAGTCCTTGCCGGCCTGCGGGGAGACGAAGTCCTTGCCCGCGAACAGGGTCGGCTCGCTGCGCATCGCCCCGCCGTGCACCCAGGCGGGCGGCTTCGGCGAGCGCGCCGCACCGGCCCGGTCGGTGAGGACCATCGCGCAGGCCCCGTCCGAGGAAGGGCAGGTCTCGGAGTAGCGGATCGGGTCCCACAGCATCGGGGACGCCTGGACCTTCTCCAGGGTGATGTCGTGCTCGTGCAGGTGCGCGTACGGGTTCTTCAGGGCGTTGCGCCGGTCCTTGTACGCCACCAGCGAGCCCACCGTGTCGGGCGCGCCGGTGCGCCGCATGTACGCGCGCACGTGCGGTGCGAAGAAGCCCCCGGCGCCGGCGAGCAGCGGCTGCTGGAAGGGGACGGGCAGGGAGAGCCCCCACATGGCGTTGGACTCCGACTGCTTCTCGAAGGCGAGGGTCAGCACCGTCCGGTGGACGCGCGCCGCGACCAGGTTGGCCGCGACCAGCGCGGTGGACCCGCCGACGGATCCCGCCGTGTGGACGCGGAGCATCGGCTTGCCGACCGCGCCGAGGGCGTCGGCCAGGTACAGCTCCGGCATCATCACACCCTCGAAGAAGTCGGGGGCCTTGCCGATGACGACGGCGTCGACGTCCGCCCAGGTCAGCTCGGCGTCGGCGAGGGCGCGGGCGCCGGCCTCGCGGACCAGGCCGGCGAGGGAGACGTCGTGCCGGGCGGCGACGTGCTTGGTCTGGCCGACACCGACGACGGCCACGGGTTCCTTGCCGGATGTGCTCATGCCCGATCCCCTTCCAGAACGGCGACCAGGTTCTGCTGGAGGCAGGGGCCGGAGGTGGCGTGGGCGACGGCCCGGTCGGACGCGCCGCGGTGGATGCGGGCGGCGGCCTCGCCGATGCGGATCAGGCCCGCCGCCATGACGGGATGGGCCGCGAGGGCCCCGCCGGAGGGGTTGACGGCCACCCCGCCGGTGTCGCCGGGGCCGGGGCCGAGACCGAGCGCCTTGCGGAGCACGACCTCCTGGGAGGAGAACGGCGCGTGCAGCTCCGCCGTGTCCACGGGCGCCTCGAAGAACCCCGCGCGCTCGGCGGCGAGCCGGGTGGACGGGGAGTCGGTCAGGTCCCGCAGCCCGAGGCCGTGGGCCTCGATGCGGTGGTCGATGCCGGTGATCCAGGCGGGCCGTTCGCAGAGCCGGCGGGCCGTGTCCCCGGCCGCGAGGACGACCGCGGCGACGCCGTCACCGATCGGCGGACAGTCCCCGGTGCGCAGCGGTGCCACCTGGTACTCGCCCTGCGGGACGGCCCCGCGCAGCTGGGCGTGGGGGTTGTCCTCGGCGGCGGCCCTGCTGCGGGCGGCGACTGCGGCGAGCGCGGCCTCGTCGGTCTCGCCCGCGTCGATCAGCGCCCGGGCCTGGAGGGCGGCGAGGGCCACCGAGTCGGGCCAGAGGGGGGCGAGGTAGTACGGGTCGAGCTGGCGGGTGAGGACGTCGCGGACGGATCCCGGGGAGGACTTCCCGTAGGAGTAGACGAGCGCGGTGTCGGCCTCGCCGGTCTGGATCTTGACCCAGGCCTCGTACAGCGCCCAGGCGCCGTCCATCTCGACGTGCGACTCGGAGATGGGCGGCCAGGCGCCGACCCCGTCGAGGGTCATCGTGAAGGAGAAGGCGCGGCCGGCGAGGTAGTCACTGGAGCCGGAGCAGGTGAAGCCGATCTCCCCGGCCTTCAGTCCGGTGGCGGCCAGCACCTCGTGCAGGACCGGCATGACCATCTCGACTTCGCTGAGTTCGTCGGTGCGGCGCAGGTGGTCGCTCTGCGCGAAGGCGACGACGGCCACGTCGCGGGCGTACCTGCTCGTCCTGGGCATCAGATGAGCTCCTTGTACGCGTCGTAGTCCGCGTCCGGCTCGCCGGTGGGCCGGTAGTGGTCGGGGTAGCGTCCGCCGTCGGTCCACACCGGTTCGACGCGCAGGCCCATGCGGACCTGGTCGTACGGGATGCCGCCGATCCGGCCGTGCAGGGCGAGGTCGGCGCCGTCGAGGGCGATGTGGGCGTAGACGTAGGGGACTTCGATGTCCAGGTTCCTGGCCTTGATGTTGACGATGCAGTAGGTGGTGACGGTGCCGGCGGGGCCGACCTCGACCCGGTCGGTGGTGGCGACCCCGCAGGTGGGGCAGGCGCCGCGCGGGGGGACGTACACCTTGTGGCAGGACGGGCAGCGCTCGCCGACGGTCCGCCGCTCGGCGAGGGCGTTGATGTAGGCGGTCTGGGCGCGGCCGGGGCTGTAGGTGTAGTCCAGGCGGGCCTCGGCGACGATGCCGGTGACGGGGTCGGCGAAGGCCCCGTCGTGGGGGGCGGCTCCGCCGGGTGCGCGGGCGGAGCCGGTCCCGCCCGCCTCCCCGGCCGCGTCTTCCTCCTCCGGTTCGAAGCAGGCGATGTCGGTGATGGCTCCGGTGCGGTCGGCGGCCCAGCGGATCCGTACCCGCATGCCGGTGCGGACGGCGTCGGGGCCGGGGGCGTCGAGGGCGTGCAGGATCGCGGTGTCGGCGCCGTCGAGCCGGACCAGCACCCAGGCGAAGGGGGTCGTGAGGGGCTGCTGGGGGCGGGGGTCGCCGTTCCAGGCCCAGGTGGTGACGGTGCCGGCGGGGGCGACCTCGACGAGTTCGCGGATCTCCTCGGCGGTGACGGGGTCGTACTCGACGGGCGGCACCATCACCCGCCCGTCGCCGGTCCGCACGCCGAGTACGACGCGCTCGCGCAGGCCGGTGAGGAAGGCGCTCTGCACGGGGCCGAGGGAACGGGTGAAGGGGAACTCGACGACGAGGGGCGCGCGGAGCACCTGTGGTGGGGACGCGGCGGTCATGGTGGGTCTCCGATTCCGGATGGGGGACGTGCAGGACCGGTGGCTACGCCCGGCGGTAGACCGGCGCCCGCTTCTCGGCGAACGCCCGTGCCCCCTCCTTCGCGTCGGCGGTGTCGAAGACGGGCCATCCCCGCACCAGTTCCGCGGCGAGCCCCTCCGTCTCCGTCAGCTCGGCGCTCTCGTAGACGGATGCCTTCACCGCCTCGACGGCCAGCGGCCCGCACG
Organism: Streptomyces sp. AB3(2024); assembly: GCF_041862025.1. Classification (NCBI taxonomy): domain Bacteria; kingdom Bacillati; phylum Actinomycetota; class Actinomycetes; order Kitasatosporales; family Streptomycetaceae; genus Streptomyces; species Streptomyces sp. AB3(2024). The sequence goes on along the minus strand of NZ_JBGWAB010000101.1, from coordinate 27,525 downwards.
CGTTGATCCGCTCCGCGGTCTCCAGCGCGGCGTCGAGGGCCGTCCCGTCGGGTACGACCCGGCCGACCAGCCCGATCCGCGCCGCCTCCTCGGCCGCGTACGACCGTCCCGTCAGCAGCATCTCCAGCGCGTGCGTGCGCGGGATCTGGCGCGGCAGCCGCACCGTGGAGCCCCCGATGGGGAACAGCCCCCGCTTGACCTCGAACAGCCCGAAGGTGGCCCCCTCCCCCGCGATCCTGATGTCGGTGCCCTGGAGGATCTCGGTGCCGCCCGCCACGCAGTACCCCTCCACCGCCGCGATCACCGGCTTGCGCGGGCGGTGGTGACGGAGCATCGCCTTCCAGTGGAGGTCGGGGTCGGCCTTGAGGCGGTCGCGGTACCGCTCGCCGTCCATGCCCTTCCCGGCCAGCGCCTTGAGGTCCATCCCGGCGCAGAAGTCCCCGCCCGCGCCCGTCAGGACCACCGACCGGACCGTGTCGTCCGCGTCGGCCTCCAGCCAGCCGTCGTAGAGCCCCACGAGCAGCGGAAGCGAGAGCGCGTTCTTCGCCTCCGGCCTGTTCATGGTGAGCACCAGCGTGGCGCCGTGGCGGTCCACGGTCAGGTGTTCCGTCCCACCCATTGCCGTCCTCCCGTCTCAAGACCTAGAACAGGTTGCAGGAGGGGAGGGTGCAGTTCAATAGTTTTCTGACACTCAGTCAGATTCTTTGGCCGGCGCCCTTCCCAGTTGGGCCGAGCGCGGCTCTAATGACCGCCGAGCAGCCCAGCCATGGGATCTTTCGGGTCAGGAGGAACGGTGGAGTACAACCTTGCCGACCTGTTCGAGTCGGTCGTGGACGTGGTCCCGGACCGCGAGGCCCTGGTGTACGTGGACCACCCCGGAACCGGCGCCGAACGCCGCCTGACGTACGCGGAGCTGGACGCGGCGGCCAACCGTCTCGCCCACCACCTGCTCGACAGCGGACTGGGGCCCGGCGACCACCTGGGACTGCACCTCTACAACGGCGTCGAATACCTCCAGACCGTCCTGGCCTGCCTCAAGGCCCGCCTCGTTCCGGTGAACGTCAACTACCGCTACGTGGAGGAGGAGCTGGTCTACCTCTACAACGACGCCGATCTCGCAGCCCTCGTCTTCGAGGGCGAGTTCACGGAGCGGGTGGCCGCCGCGCTGCCGCAGGCGCCGCGGCTCCGGCACCTGATCCGGGTCGGGCCGACGCCCGAGGGGGCCCCGGAGCCGGCGCTCGCACCGGTGGCGTACGAGGACGCCGAGGCGGCGGGTTCCGCGGAGCGCGGCTTCCCCGAGCGCAGCCCCGACGACCTGTTCATCATCTACACGGGCGGTACGACCGGCATGCCCAAGGGCGTCATGTGGCGGGCCGAGGACCTGTTCTTCGCCGGCCTGTTCGGCGGCGAGCCCTCGGGCGAGCCGGTGAAGCGGCCCGAGGAACTGGCCGAGCGGGTCGCGGCGCGGGGGGCGGGCCTCACCTTCTTCCCTGCTCCCCCGCTGATGCACGGCACCTCGACCCTGACCTCGTTCATCGCCTTCAACTACGGCCAGCGGGTGGTCATCCACCGCAAGTACGTAGCGGAGGAGGTGCTCCGTACGATCGAGAAGGAGAAGGTGTCAAGCGTCTCGCTGGTGGGCGACGCGATGCTGCGGCCACTGATCGACGCCCTGAACGGCCCACTCGCGGGGACCGACCTGTCCTCGCTGTTCAGCGTCTCCTCGTCCGGGGCGATCATGTCGGAGACGGTGCGCGCGGAGTTCCGGCGGCTCGTGCCGAACGTGGTGCTCCTGAACAACTTCGGATCCTCCGAGTCCGGTTCCAACGGCCGGGCGACGGACGACTCCGGTCCGGAGAAGGGCTTCCGCCTCCAGGTCAACGACAGCACCCGGGTGGTGGACCCGGTGACGCACGAGCCGGTGGGGGTGGGCGTGCCCGGACGGCTCGCACAGCGCGGTCACGTACCGCTCGGGTACTACAACGACCCGGTGAAGACCGCGGAGACCTTCTTCCGCAAGGGCGCGGAGCGCTGGGTGCTGCTCGGCGACATGGCGACCGTGGACGAGCAGGGCATCGTCACCGTGCTGGGGCGCGGTTCGCAGTGCATCAACACGGGCGGCGAGAAGGTGTACCCGGAGGAGGTCGAGCAGGCGCTGAAGTCACATCCGGACGTGTACGACGCCCTGGTGGCGGGCGTCGCGGACCCGACGTGGGGCAGCCACGTGGCGGCGGTGGTGCAGGTGCGCGAGGGGGCGCCGGAGCCGACGCTGGAGGAGATCCAGCGACACTGCCGCACCCGGCTGGCGGGGTACAAGATCCCCCGCCAGCTGGTGCTCTCGGACACCATCCAGCGCTCCCCGAGCGGCAAGGCGGACTACCGCTGGGCGAAGACGGTGGCCACGGAGGCGGACTCGGCCCGGTGAGCGCGCCCCGGGTGGGGGACCCGGCACGCTGAGCGGCACCCCGGGCGGGGGACCCGGCACGCTGAGCGGCACCCCGGGCGGGGGACCCGGCACCGGGCACGCCTCAGCGCTGGGCCCTCAGTTCCGCCGCGAGGGTGCGGGCCCAGCCCGCCAGTTCGGTGCGGCTCGCGCTCCCGCCGAGGGCGTCGGCCTGCGCGTCGGTCATGCGGTGCGGGCCGGGGTCCTCCAGCAGGTGGGCCGCCTCGGCCAGCAGCGCGGACAGGCGTCGGGCGTCCGACGCGCTCAGTCGTACCGATACCGCCGGGTCGATGACGGACATCGCCGCCGCCTCCCTTCGCGCTCCTCGGGCCGGGGCGCCTCCTTCGACCGTACGCCTGCGGCGGGGCGGTCGCCGCTCAGCCGCCGGTGGCGAGGAAGCGCTCGACGCGCTCCGCGAACCGGGCGGGGTCGTCCAGCCACGGGAAGTGGCCGGCGCCCGGCTGGACGTCGACGGCACCGTGCGGGAACAGTGCGGCGAGCCGGGCCGCCAGGGCCGGGGCCGGATGGCCGTCCAGGCCGCCGGCGAGCACGAGGACCTCCCCCGCGACCCGCCGCAGGGCGGCCCGGGTGGCGGGCGGGTCGAAGGCGTCCGGGTGGGCGTAGGCGTCGGCCGCCCGCTCGTTCTGCTGGTCGGCGTTGGCGGCCCAGTGCGCGCGGGCCGCGTCGTCCCAACGGCCGTAGAACAGCGGTGCGGCGAGGTCCCAGTCCGCGTCGGCGCCGTCGCCGCCGACCTCGCCCGCGAGGATCCGCGCGTAGGCCGTGATGGCGGTGTCGTACGGGGCGCCGCCCGCCCGGAGCCGGGCCGCCGCCATCCGCTGTTCGTCGGTGACGGGGAGGTCCACCGCCCACGACGTGGGCGTGACCAGCACGATCCGGCGCGGCCTGGCGGGGTGGGCGGCCGCGTACAGCTGGGCGAGGTTGCCGGCGGCCGAGTGGGCGAGGAGGTCGAAGCGTTCCAGGCCCAGGTGGAGGCGGAGGGCCTCGACGTCGGCGACCTGGTGGTCGACGCGGTACGTGGACTCGTCCGCCGGTATCGCGGAGTCGCCCGTACCGCGCAGGTCGAGGAGGATCAGGCGGCGCCCCGCGGTCAGGCCGCCGAGGTCGCCCAGGTACTCCGAGGCCCGCATGGCGCCGCCGGGGAGGCACAGCAGCGGCTCCCCCTCCCCGCGGACGTGGTAGGCGAGTTCGGTTCCGTCGTAGGTGGTGAAGGCAGGCATGGGCGCCATCACACCAGACGATCACTCGTTCGAGTCATTGATTTACGGGGCGGGGTCCGGCAGGCTACCGAATGAACGTTCGGTTGGTCCTGAATGAGGTGACGACGATGACGGCGTACGCGGATCTCCACGACGAAGGCGAGCGGCTGAGCCCCGACGAACTGGCGGCGCTCCAGCTCAAGCGGCTGCGGGCCACCCTGCACCGCGTGTACGACCGCGTGCCCTTCCACCGGCAGGCCTTCGACAAGGCGGGGGTGCATCCCGACGACTGCCGCTCGCTGGCCGACCTCTCCCTCTTCCCCTTCACCACCAAGGCCGACCTGCGCGAGCAGTACCCCTTCGGGATGTTCGCCGTGCCCCGCCCCGAGGTGCGCCGCATCCACGCCTCCAGCGGTACCACCGGCCGGCCCACGGTGGTCGGCTACACCGAGGGGGACCTGTCCACCTGGGCCGACGTCGTCGCCCGGTCGCTGCGCGCGGCGGGCGCCCGGCCGGGCCAGATCGTGCACGTGGCGTACGGGTACGGGCTGTTCACCGGGGGCCTGGGCGCCCACTACGGCGCGGAGCGGCTGGGCTGTACGGTCGTGCCCGCCTCCGGGGGCATGACCGACCGGCAGGTCCGCCTGATCCAGGACTTCCGGCCCGAGGTGATCATGGTGACCCCGTCCTACATGCTCACACTGCTGGACGAGATGGAACGTCAGGGCCTGGACCCCCGCTCGACCTCCCTGCGGACCGGGGTGTTCGGCGCGGAGCCGTGGACCGAGGAGATGCGCCGCGAGATCGAGGAGCGGCTCGGCATGGACGCCGTGGACATATACGGGCTGTCCGAGGTGATGGGGCCGGGGGTGGCGCAGGAGTTCGCCTCGCACAAGGACGGCCTGCACATCTGGGAGGACCACTTCTACCCGGAGGTGGTCGATCCGCTGACCGGGGCGGTGCTGCCGGACGGGGAGCTCGGGGAGCTGGTGTTCACCTCCCTCACCAAGGAGGCCATGCCGGTCGTGCGCTACCGCACCCGGGATCTGACCCGGCTGCTGCCGGGGACGGCGCGGCCCGCGTTCCGCCGGATGGAGAAGGTGACGGGCCGCAGCGACGACATGATCATCCTGCGCGGGGTGAACCTCTACCCCACCCAGATCGAGGAGATACTCCTGCGCACCCCCGGGCTCGCCCCGCACTTCCAGTTGAGGCTGACCCGGGAGGGGCGGATGGACACCCTGACCGTGCGGGTGGAGGCCCGCCGGGAAACCGGTGCCGCCCGGCGGCGGGACGCGGCGGCGGAGGTGGTGCGGGCCGTCAAGGAGTCCGTGGGGGTGTCGGTCGGGGTCGAGGTGGTGGAGCCGGAGAGTCTGGAGCGGTCGGTCGGCAAGATCAAGCGGGTGAAGGACCTCCGCGACGGCCGGGCGGGCTGAGTCCGGACGCCACGGGCCGAGCCCGGCCGCCGGGCGGTCGAAACCACCCCGTTCGGGCCCACTTCGGCGCCGCCTCCGGGAATCGGCGGGCCCGTACGGGTAGGGGATGGGGCGTGACCTCGTTCCTCCGGCGGCTCCACGACCGGCTCCAGGGCTCGCCCGCAGGGCTGGCCTGGAGCCGTGGCCGGGAGATCGAGCTGATGCACCGGGCGATGGGGTTCGCCGCCCTCGGATTCCTCACCCTCGTGCCGCTGCTGGTGGTCGTCGCCGCGGCCGCGCCGGGCAGCGGCTCGGGCTTCGGCCGCTGGCTGGGCCAGGCCCTGGGGGTGACGGCGCCCTCGCGGGCCCGGGTGGAGCTGCTGTTCGGGGCGGCGGACCTCGCCCTGGAACGGACCACCGCCTTCGGCCTCGCGGCCCTCGCGGTGTTCGGCCTGACCTTCGGCTCCGCCGTGCAGACCGGCTACGAGAAGGTGTGGGACCTGCCGACCGCCCGCTGGCACACCATGTGGCGGCACGTGGTCTGGCTCGCCCTGCTGGTCTGCTACCTCGGGCTGCTCGTCGGGATCCCGACCCCGTCCCACAACTGGCTGGGCACCGCCCTGGGCACCATCGGCGACATGACCGGCACCTGCCTGTTCTTCTGGACCTCGGGGCGGCTCCTGCTGGGCGGCCGGGTCCGCTGGCGCGCGCTGCTCCCGGGGGCCGTGGCCACCAGTCTCGGGCTGCTCGGCCTCAGGGTCTTCTCCCAGCTGGTGTTCTCCCCCCTGATCGCCTCGAACGCCGTCACCTACGGCCCCTTCGGCACCCTGCTGGTGGTCCAGTCCTGGCTGGTCGGTGTGGGGTTCGTGGTGTACGGCGGGGCCCTGGTGGGCCGTATGGCGCACGAGCACCTCACCTTGCGCCGCCTCCGCGCGAACGGCACCCTCCCCGCCGAGCCGCCCCCTCCCACGCCCCCCGATCCGGGACCGGCCTGACGGGCATGACGGCTGTGACGGCCGTGACGGGCCGACCCGGCACCCCCTGCGCCGCGCGAGGGTCCGGGAGTGGGGGCCGACCGGCCTCGCGTGGTCCGACAACGCCGCGAGGTGCCGTGCCGGGCGCCGTGACCCGGTGAACCTTTCCGGTCACAGCACTAGACTCGGCCCGGCCGCGAGGGTGTCGCGCACCCCCGGCCGTCCGGACCGCGTACCGGCCGGGCCGCACCGCCGCAGACCCAGGGGAGCCGTGTGACCACCAGCTACCGCCAGCCCGGCGTCGTCCTCACAGACCACCACTTCACGGTCCCCCTGGACCACGAAGACCCCGGCGGCGAGCGGATCGGGCTCTACGCCCGCGAGGCCGCCGCCACCGGGAAGGACCCCGAGGGCCTGCCCTGGCTGCTCTACCTGGAGGGCGGCCCCGGCTTCGGCGCCCGCCGGTTCACCGGCCGTCAGGCATGGCTGGAGCGGGCCCTGCGCGACCACCGGGTGCTCCTCCTGGACCAGCGCGGCACCGGCCGTTCCACCCCCGCGAACCGGCAGACCCTGCCGCTGCGCGGAACGCCCGGCCGACAGGCCGACTACCTCTCGTACTTCCGCGCCGACTCCATCGTCCGCGACTGCGAGGCCATCCGGCCCGCCCTCACCGGCGGCGCCCCCTGGACGGTGCTCGGTCAGAGTTTCGGCGGATTCTGCACCACCCACTACCTCACCACCGCGCCCGAGGGTCTGCGGACCGCGCTGATCACCGGCGGCCTGCCGTCCCTGACCGCCACCGCCGACGAGGTGTACACCGCCGCCCTCCCCCGCGTCGAACGCAAGAACCTCGCCCACTACGCCCGCTACCCGATGGACGTGGAGCGCGCCCGCCGCATCGCCGCCCACCTCGCCGAGCACCGCACCACCCTGCCCGGCGGGCACCGCCTGACACCCGAGGCGTTCCAGTCCCTCGGCATCCTCCTCGGCACCGGGGACGGCAGCCACCAGTTGCACTACCTGCTGGAGGACGCGTTCGTCCGCACCCCGGTCGGCCACGCACTCTCCGACTCCTTCCTGGAGGCCGTCCGCGAACGGCTCTCCTTCGCCGGGCACCCGCTCTACGCCCTGCTCCACGAGGCCATCTACGCCCAGGACCCGGCCGCCCCCACCGGCTGGGCCGCCGAACGGGTCCGCGCCGCACACCCCCGCTTCGACGCCGCCGCGGCGCTCGCCGGGGACGGGCCCCTGTTCTTCACCGGCGAGAGCATCCACCCCTGGCACTTCACCACCGACCCGGCGCTCGAACCGCTCCGCGAGACCGCCGAACTGCTCGCCGCGCGCACCGGCTGGACCCCGCTCTACGACCCGGCCCGGCTGGCCGCCAACGAGGTACCGGTCGCCGCCGCCGTCTACCACGACGACATGTACGTCGACACGGCCCACTCGCTGGAGACCGCCCGGACCGTGCGCGGCCTGCGCACGTGGGTCACCGACGAGTTCGAACACGACGGCGTCCGCACCGGCGGCCCCCGCGTCCTGGACCGCCTCCTGGCACTCGTCCACGACGACACCGTCTGACCGGGCGGGCCGGGTCTGGGCCAGGGCCGCCAGGGCGGCGCGGGCGGCGGCCTCCCCCTCCTCGTAGGCCTGGGCGAGGGCCAGGCCCCCGGGCGGCGTGCTCGACGGCCTCCTCCGCGGCGCCGACCGACAGGGGGTGGTGCGCCAGGTGTTGGTGGGCGAGGGTGACGGTGCCGGCGAGGGCGGGCCCCTGCCACAGTGCCAGTGCCTCCCGGAGCAGGGCGGCGGCCTCGGCCGGTTCCCGCTCCGCGGGGGTCCGGACGGTCGAGCAGTTCCTCGAAGCGGTGGGCGTCCGGCAGTGGCCCGGGAAGGCGGAGGGCGTATGCCTGCCCCTGCGTGAGGGGTTCGACCCCGTGCGCGGGTGCTCCGTGCACGGCGAGCAGCGCGCGCGGCCGGGACACGTGGCCCTGGAGCACGGTGCGGGCGTGCCGGGGCGGGTCCTCGTCCCACAGGGCCTCGGTCAGCCGCTCCACGCCTACGGAGGCGTTGGGGCGCAGCGGCAGTACGGCGAGCAGGCTCCGGCGTTCGGCGGGGCCGAGCGGGAGCGGAAGGCCGCTTTCCGCCACCACGGCCACCGTTCCGAGCACGCGGAACTCCATGCATGCGCCCCTTGTCCGTACGCTCGCGGCCCCCTGCCGAGCTTATGGCTCCGCATTTCGGGTCAGGAGCGGGATCCCGGCCGTTCCGGGCCGCCGCCGAGCGTCGCGATCGGCTGACGGAGCACCATGAGCGGCTCGTTCGGGCTCCGTTGGCGGGTGGGGTCCCTGGGGTGGTGCCGGCCTGTCGCGGCGACGGCCCGGGGGGCCTTTCCGGGGAGCGGGCGCCGCCGCGGACCGGCGGCACGACCTCGTCCGCGTCGGGGGAACAAGAGCCGGAACCCTACCCCGTCCCGGTGGTGGTCCGGACGGTGCGCGCTGGTCCCGCCACCGCCCGGACAGCGGTTCCCGGACGGCCCGGCGGGTATCGGCCCGCCGGGCCGCGGCGCGGCCCCGGTTCCCGCGCCGGGGCCGCGCACCCGTCCCCGCGCGGTCCGCCCGGTCGCCGTCGGAGGCCGCCGCCGCAGGCGCGTCAGCGCTCCGCGAAGCGGTCGCGGAGTTCCCGCTTGAGGATCTTCCCGCTGGCGTTGCGCGGCAGGGCGTCCACGAAGACCACCCGCTTCGGGGCCTTGAAGTGGGCGAGCCGCTCGCGGGCGTACGCCACCAGCTCCGCCTCCGTGACCTCCCCGCTCGGGACCACGACCGCCGTGACCGCCTCGATCCACCGCTGGTCGGGCAGTCCGACCACGGCCGCCTCGGCCACCCCGGGGTGGGTGTACAGCACGTCCTCGACCTGCCGGGAGGCGACGAGCACCCCGCCCGAGTTGATGACGTCCTTCACCCGGTCGACGACGGTGAAGTAGCCCTCGGCGTCGCGCACCGCGAGGTCACCCGATCGGAACCAGCCGTCCCGGAAGGCCGTCTCCGTGGCCCGCGCGTCGTTCCAGTAGCCCAGGCACAGCTGGGGCGAGCGGTACACCACCTCCCCCGCCGTGCCGTCCGGTACCGGGGCGCCGTCCTCGTCGACGACCTTCGCCTCCACGTGGCGCACCGGCCGGCCGCAGGAGTCCATCCGGCCCTCGTGCTCGTCCGGCCCCAGCACGGTGGCCAGCGGGCCGATCTCGCTCTGTCCGAAACAGTTGTAGAACCCGAGCCCGGGGAGCCGCTCCCGCAGCCGTTCCAGGACGGGCACCGGCATGACCGAGGCGCCGTAGTAGGCCTTGCGCAGCGCGCCCAGCTCCGCGGACGCGAACCTCGGGTGGCCGGCGAGGGCGATCCACACCGTCGGCGGCGCGAACAGGCTGTCGGCGCCGCCCGCCTCCACCAGGTCGAGGAGCGCGTCGGGGGCCGGTGCGTCGAGGACCGTGTTCCGCGCGCCGACCGCCAGGTAGGGCAGCAGGAACACGTGCATCTGCGCCGAGTGGTACAGCGGCAGGGCGTGGGCGGGGCGGTCCGCCTCCGTGAGGTCCAGGGCGTCGATCGCGCTCTCGTACTCGTGCGCCAGCGCCCGGTGGGTCATCACCGCGCCCTTGGGCAGCGCGGTGGTCCCGGAGGTGTACAGCAGCTGCACCACGGCCGACGGGTCACCGGGCTCCCCTTCGTACGGGAGCGGTTCGGCGAGCTCGGCCAGGAAGGAGCCGGGGGCGTCGCGCAGCGGGCGGACGGTGTGTGCGCCGGGCACCCGCTCCGCCAGGTCCGGGTCGGCCAGGACCAGGGCGCTGCCGCAGTCGCCGAGGATGTGCGCGAGGTCCTCGCCGGTGAGGTTCTGGTTGACCGGCACGTGGGTGAGGCCGGCGCGGGCGCAGGCGAGGAAGGCGATGAGATAGGCGTCGCTGTTGTGGGCGAAGGTCGCGACCCGGTCGCCCGCGGCCAGCCCGTGGCGCCCGCGCAGGACTGCGGCGCCGGTGGAGACGGCCGCGTCGAGTTCCCCGTAGGTCCAGGCACGGTCGCGGTAGCGGACCGCCACCCGGTCGGGGACCCGCCGCGCGCTGTCCCGTACGAGTCCGTCGACCGTGTTGTCCCGCACTGCCGTCATGGCGCGATCCTCGCCCCGCGGCCCGCCCGGGGTCAAGATCGGCGCGCCAACCGCAGCTACCAAACGGGATGTTGACAGGGCGTCGGATGAACTGCGTGAGTGTGGGGGCATGCACGCACCGCCTGTCCCACGGGCAACCCCGCCCTTGCACGGGCCACTTGGGAGGCACGTTGCGCTCGACCGAACGCCCCCGCCGCCGCACCGGAGCGCTCCTGCGCCGGATCGCCGTCACCGGTGCGACTCTCCTCGCCGCGACGGCCGCGATACCGCAGGCCGGAGCCACGGCCGGCCCCGATCCCGGGGTCGCCCCCTCGGGCGGCGGTCTGTCCGCCGTCATCCGCTACATCACCGACGAGCTGGCCGCCCGCTGCTCCACCCCGCTCGGCCGGGCCACCTACCCCGCGGCGGGGCTGGCGGTGCTGGACGGCTCGCGCGGCGACTGCGCCCTCGGCTCGGACCCGGACGCGGTCCAGCCCGGGGTGTTCGGCCCCGGCAGGGCGCCGACCCTGCGCGACGCCCCGTACGCCGAGAACTCCAAGACCATGATCAAGGCATAGATATCGCGCGGCTTTGACGTGTAAATAGCAGCAGGTCAGGGCGGGTACGGGCAGGACCTGGCACTTGCTGGTCCTCGAAGAGTGTGAGCTGCTTGACCCATCAGACGCGCCGATGGTCCGGGTCGCACTTGGCCTGTGCCGTGTCTTCCCTCTTGGATATTCCGCCCAGTGGCGGAGCCTGCTGACCCGTATCTCCAGCGGAGTGCCGGCGTTCAATGGGTGTGACAGATAGTCAGTACGCAGCGGCACTGACCCGTTGCATCGAAGATGCATTACGAGGCTGCGAAGTAAACGCACAAGGCGTGGGAGCAGGCACAGGAGTTGGCCTGGGATCACGCCACGGCCGGCCACGCCCACGTCGCCACGGTGGCCAACGGCATCGTCAGGCCACGGACACCTCCGCGACCAGCAACTCGCGGACGGCATCGGAGAGCACGTTCCGAGCCTGCGCACCGAGGCCGTCGTCGGTGACGAACACATCTACCTCGCCCAGCGACGCGAACCCGCTGAGGCCGACCACACCCCACTTCGTGTGATCCGCGACAACCACGACCCGCCGGGCCGAGCCGATCAAAGCACGGTTGGTCTGCGACTCCGCGAGATTGGGTGTCGTCAGCCCGGCCTTCTCGGACACCCCATGCGCACCCAGGACGAGCAGATCCACATGCAGCAACCGGATCGACTGATCGGCCAATGGGCCGACCAGGGCGGCCGACCTGGTCGGGGCACCGCCCGTCAGCAGCAGCGACGGCGCAGCGGCACCATACTGCTCCTCCGCCGCGCGCAGCAGGTCGGCGACCGGCAGGGAGTTGGTCACCACCGTCAGCTGCTCCACCTCAAGCAGTCTGGACGCCACCGCGAACGCCGTCGTCCCCGCCGAGATCGCGACCACGCTGCCCGGCTCGACCAGTGCGGCCGCCGCATCCGCCATCGCCGCCTTCGCCGCCGACTCCAGACCCGACTTGACCTCGAAGCCCGGCTCGTCCATGGCGGCACCGGAAGCCAGCACGGCACCGCCGTGAACCTTCTTGAGCACCCCCGACCGCTCCAACGCGTCCAGATCCCGGCGCACGGTCATGTCCGAGACCCTCAGCTGACTCACCAGCTCCGCCACCCGAACCGCCCCGCTGCGGCGGACCAACTCAGCGATGCGCTCCTGCCGCTGGTGCGCCAGCAACCCGGCATCCACCACAGTCCAGATCCCCCTCACACGAGCTCACCCTGCTCGAAGCTGATCACCAACCGCGCAAACAAACTGAAGGCATCAGAAGTAGACGACCCGAGGATAGACGCATGAGGGTCTGTGAATGGAATGGTGGGGGCCTGGCCAGGTGGTGCCCGCAGGCGTGGTGCCGGCCAGGAGTCCTCCGGCACCACGCCTGCGGGGCTTTCGGCTGCCCGTCAGCAGGTGAGGACGGGAGCGGCCCAGTCGGCGTGGTCGCTATTGCTGCCGTCGCCGCCGTCGGTGACGACGAGGTGCAGCTCGTTGGCACCGGTGAGGTCGGCGGTGAGGTGCTTGGCGCCGGAAGTGGCGTTGAGCACGCCGCTGTCGGCGGCCTTGGTGCCGTCCTTGTAGATCTGGAAGGCGACGGTGCCGCGGCCCATGGCCTCGGCGTCGACGCCGACGTCGGTGGTCAGCGTGGTGCATGCGCCGCCGAGGTAGTAGACGATCTCGCTGGACGCGTTGACGCCGAGACCCTTGGCGTAGGTGGCGCCCTTGATGGTGATGGTGGAACCGTCACCGGCCTGGTTGTCGCCGTTGCTCATGTCCTTCTCGACCGGGCCCCAGCCGTTGCTGGCGGAGGACCAGGTGAGGTCGGAGAGCTGGTGGCTGCCGACGGTGGGGCCGTTGCCGCAGGCGATCTTGGCATCGGCCCAGTCGGCGTGGTCCCAGCTGGTACCGTCGCCGGCGTCGGTGACCACCAGGCGCAGGGCGGTGGCACCGGTGAGGTCGGCGGTGAGCTTCTTGGCGGGGTCCTTGCCGGTGAGCTTCCCGCTGTCGGCGGCCAGGGTTCCGTCCTTGTATATCTGGAAGGTCACCGAGCCGTTGCCGTAGGCCTCGTCGTCGACGCCGACGGTGGTCACCAGGTTCTTGCAAGTGCCGCCGAGGTTGAAGCTGATGTCGCCGGCCGCGTTGGTGCCCAGCCCCTTGCCGTAGGTCGTGCCGCGCAGGCTGATGGTTCGGCCGTCACCGGCTGCCCAATCGCCGTTGCTGTGGTCGCGCTCGACGGGGCCCCAGCCGCCGGTGACGGAGCCGAAGGGCAGGTCGCTGAGGTAGCTCATGCCGGTGGGCGGCGGTACGGGCGTGCTCGGGGTGACCCGGAACATCGCGGTGCCGTGTCCGGGGACGGTGGCGCTGATCGTGCCGGCACTGGTGGTGGTCTTCTTCGACCACAGGTCCTTGACCGTGTACGAGGGTGCGCCCGCGATGCCGATGGTCTGCACCGTGGTGGTGATGGTGGCGTCGTAGGAACCCTCATTGGTGAGGGTGACCGCGCGGCCGCCGTCGGCCAGCGGCTTGCTCATCACGACCAGGCCGTTGCCGCTGGAGACGACGGAGCCCTGCTTGCCGAGCGGGTCCTGGTCGACGGCGATGACGTCGGCATTGGTGAGGATGTCGAAGGTCTCCTGCTTGGCGGTGCGCAGGTCGGCGCCGATCAGCAGCGGGGCGGACATCTCGGCCCACAGGCTGAAATGGGTGCGGTACTCGGTGCCGGTCATGCCGCCGTTGCCGACCTCCAGCATGTCCGGGTCGTTGAAGGCCCCGGCTTTGGCGTAGGCGGACAGGCCCTGGTTTGCGTGCGCGATGGAGATCATGCTCTGCCAGGTGTCGCTGATGTCGCCGGTGGTGCGCCAGGAGTTGCCGACCGGCGGGGCCCAGTTCCACGGGCCGGTGCTGCCCCACTCGCAGATGCTGTAGAGGATCGGCCGACCGGTCTTCTTGAGGGCGTCGCCCATCGTCTTGTACCGGGTCTGCGCGTCGACGCCCTGGTTGTTGCAGTTGTCGTACTTGAGGTAGTCGACGCCCCAGGAGGCCCACAGGTTGGCGTCCTGCTGCTCGTGGCCGAGGCCGCCGGGGAAGCCCTTGACATCGCAGGTCTTGGTGCCGGCGCTGGAGTAGATGCCGAACTTCAGACCCTTGGAGTGGACGTAGTCGGCGACGGCCTTGATGCCGTGCGGGAAGCGCACCGGGTCGGGGACCAGGTTGCCGGAGGCATCGCGGTCGGGCAGTGCCCAGCAGTCGTCCAGGTTGACGTACTGGTAGCCGGCCGCCTTCAGGCCCTTGCTGACGAACAGGTCGGCGATGCCCTTGACCAGGTCCTCGTTGAACTCGGAACCGCACCAGGTGGTGTTCCAGTTGTTGAACCCCATTTGCGGGGTCAGGTTGATGGCGTTGTCCAGCGCCGACGCGGCAGGTGCGGTGGCGAGTTGGAAGCCGACGGCGAGGGCGCCACCGCCGGTTAACAGACTGAGCGCCGTTATCGCCGAGGCGAACCGACGGCGCGGTGGCTTGCTGCGTGATGAGCGCAAGGCTCTTCCTCCTGTGGTTCAGGGATACGGAACGGGACAGGTGGTGCTGGTACGGGTTGCGCCGGCCGCGGCGGGCGGCCCCGGCCGGCGCGACCCGGGCTCATGGGGTGGGTGCCGTCAGGACAGCAGCGTCCAGCTCTGGCCGGGGGCGGCCCCGTTGGGCTGGTTGGTGAGGACGGTCGAGCCGGCGGTGGCCTGCGGGGAGTCCAGGACCAGGCCGGTGGCGACATTGGTGATCGTCAGCGCTCCGGTGCTGGTGTTCTGCATCACCCGCCACTCCTGCCAGGGGTTGCCGGGCGAGTAGTTGAGCAGGTAGGCGCTGCCGCCGGCCGAGACGCCGGCCGCGAGCACGGTGTGCTGCTGGCTGCTGTTGTTGCAGTTGTCGCTGATCCGGACGGTCCCGTCCGGGTTGGGGGTGAAGGTCCACTGCTCGGAGGTGTGGTCGCTCCACCAGGTGTTGATGTCCGCGTTGCCGCCGACCCGCGCGGCGCAGGTGCCCTGGACCTCCAGGGCCAGGCCGCCGGTGCCGCCGGCCGCGATGGTGTGGTAGCGGCCGTCGCCGATCACTGCGGCGGGGATGGTGGTGGGCAGCGGCTTGAGTCGGTACATGGCGACGCCGTGCGCGGGGACCGAGGCGCTGATCGTCCCGGTGACGTTGCCTGTGGCGCCCGTCCACAGGTCCTTGGACGAGTAGCCGGGGCCGGTCAGGCCGAGGGCGCTCAGGCTGGTGGAGACGGTCTGGGAGTTGTTCGGGTCCTGGTTGATCAGCAGGACGGCGGTGTCACCGTTCGCCAGCTGCCGCTTGAGGACGAGCGGGGCGGTGCTGCTGTTCGGCGGGTTGCCGACCAGGGTGGCGGGCTTGGCGAGGGTGTCCTGGTCGACGGCGATGACGTCGGCGTTCTTGTAGACCGCCAGCGCGCTGTCGCTGATGCCGGTGGACCAGGTGAGGCCGTTGTAGGTGTGCTGGGAGTCGGCCGCGCTGCGCAGGTCCGCGCCGGAGATGAGCGGGGAGGCCATCATGGCCAGGACCGACATCTCGCTGCGCGACTCGGTGTCGGACATCGGCTTGTGGCAGGTGCAGGTGTCGGTGGTGCCGTAGACGCCGTAGGGGTTCAGCCAGCCAGCGAACATCATGTCCATGTCATTCCAGCTGCCGGGCCTGACGTTGCCCGGGTACTGCAGCGCGGTCTGCAGCTGGCCGTTGTAGAGCACGCCTTCCAGGTCGGGGCCGCGGTCGCCGCCGATCCGGCACAGGTTCGCTACCTGGCCGCACCACACGCCGGTCGGCGCGTATCCCTGGGCCTGCCGGGCGGGCGTGCCGGCCGCGGCGATCACCGGGTCGGTCCGGGCCGGGTCGTCGGACGCCAGCAGATGGGGCACACCGGTGTGCACGGGCTGAGCCGAGACGCTGAGCGCCACGCGCGGCCGCCCCTGGGCGGCGGAGGCGGCGTCCAGGGCCCGCCGGAAGTCCTGGGTGCGGGCGTAGACGGAGCGGGTCAGCTCCCTGCCCTCGCCCTGGGTGTAGTAGTTGTAGCCGTCCGGACCGGTGATCTGCGGACCGTAGGGGCAGTCGTCGTACTTGACGAAGTCGACGCCCCAGGCGACGAAGTCGGCGGCGTCGGTGGACTCGTGACCGAGGCTGCCGGGGTGGCCCTGGCAGGTGGTGTACGTGTCGGTGGCGTAGAGGCCGAACTTCATGCCCTTGCTGTGGGCGTACCAGGACAGGTATTGGATGCCGTTGAGGGTCTGCCCGTTGACGGTGTGTGCCGGGAAGTGGTCCGGGTCCGGAATGAGATGACCTGTCGTCATGTCGAATCCGGTGCCGTCGGTGCCGCTCACCGGGTTGCGGTTGGCGTCGTACAGCTGCATCGCACCGTAGGAGGTCTTGACCAGGTCGGTGGTCTGGCCGTCGCGGTGGGAGAGCGACCACCCGTCGTCGATGGTGACGGTGTCGTAGCCGGCCGCGACCAGGCCCTTGGACGACATGAAGTCGATCGTCTGGACGACCTGTTGCTGGGTCACGCCGGTGCCCAGGGTGTTCCAGGAGTTCCACCCCATCGGGGGGGTGAGGGCGAGTCCGTTGTCGAGGGCGGCCGCGGGGGTGGAGGTGGCGACGACGGCGGTGAGGCCGGACGCCGCGAGTGACAGCGCCGCGAGGGTGTGCAGCAGGGCACGGGACGTGGGTGGACGCATGGGGAGCTCCAGGTGAGCGAGTGGGGCGCGGGGCGTCGCGTTTGATTCTGTTGAATCCATCCCCAGAGGCGACGGCTGGAGGAATTTTCAAACAGAAAGCAACGCATGGTAGCCAGCCGTGGCGGCAGTACTCAAGGCCTCGCACACGGCGTCTTCACGAGCTTGTCCGCGAGCCACATGCCTTGACAGGCCGTCACGCGGTCGCATCAGCCGCGATCGGAGGCGAACGGTCCGTCAAGCACTGGGCCCCGTGGGGGTGCAATGGCGAGAACGCCCAAAGGGGAGTCAATGCGCTGCGCGCCACCTCGGTGCGTGGAGACGACATCATCGCGATCGGGCTCGGCGACTGTCCCGCCTGCAGGGACAGGGCGGCTGGAAAGCCTGCCGGCATGAGGGCGGCCCTGTTCATCAACGGCGGGGATGCCGGTGTGCTCGCCGTCCAGGCCATGTATGACAACGTCAAGGCCGGCCGGACGATGCCCGCTGAAGCCTTCGCCCCCCACCGCCGTGATCGACCCCGGCAACTGGAGGAGCTCCGCGCTCGCCTGTGGTTGAGCGTCTGACGCTCCGACAATTCGGCGACGGCGCAGAACGGGCACAGGGGTCTGAAACGAGCAACTCATGAGCAACGCGCGCAAAATCCCCCCGCCGCCCCCCACGGAAACATCACAAGCGGGTATCGGCCCGTCAACACCCTTGACCTGGCAGTGCAATAGCACTGTGATATGTCACGTCGCGTTTGAGCATGTTGGATTCTGAGGGTTTGACGGGCCCTCAGGAGTTTGCACGGTGGAGTCAGGTGTTCCTTCCCGGCTGCGTCCGCCGAGATCGCCCGGTGCTCTCGCCGGGGCTGACAGCCCAGTAGTCGCCCGATCGAGCTCTGCCCTTTCTTTGCACCCCCACTCGCGTCGAGGCCGCGCTGCGGTGTCGGCGCAAAGGAGCGTCCCCCTCATGTTCAGTACCATCAACCGGCGTGCCGCCGCAGGCCTGCTGCTCACCCTGGGCCTGACCACCACGGCTTGCTCCACCGGCCAGGAGTCCGCCTCCGGCGCCGCCTCCGTCGCACCGGCGAGCGGGAAGATCTCGATCACCTACCTGCAGAAGCAGGGCGACCAGGAGTACTTCATCGGCGAGGCGGCCGGCGCCAAGGCCAAGGCCGCCGAACTCGGCATCGACCTCAAGGTGGTGAACCTCGGCAACGACGCCAACAAGACCGTCGGCGAGGTGCAGTCCGCCATCGCGCAGAAGACCAACGGCGTGATCATCGTCGTCCCGGACCCGGCCGTCGGCCCGCAGGTCGTGCAGACCGCCAAGGACGCCAAGATCGCCCTGCTCACCTCGGACGACCAGGTCTGCGCCACCGGCCCGGACCCGGCGAAGTGCGCCAAGTCCGACCTCGTTCCGCGGATCGGCTTCTCCGGCGCGCAGATGGGCGGCGAGGTCGGCAAGCGCGCCGCCGAGGAGTTCAAGAAGGCCGGCTGGAACCCCGCCGACACCCGCATCATCTCCGCCTGGAAGCAGGACGTCACCGTCTGCGGCGACCGGGTCAAGGCCGCCAAGGACGCTTTCAACACGGCCGTCACCGGCGTGCAGAACATCGACGTCGCCACCGACAACACCCCCACCGGCGCACAGGACAAGGTCGCCGCCACCGTCACCGCCAACGCCGGCGTCAAACACTGGGTCGTCTGGGGCTGCAACGACGAGAACGTCCAGGGCGGCGTCACCGCCCTGCAGAACGCCGGCGTCAGCCCCGCCGACATCGACGGCGTCGGCCTCGGCGCCTACCTCGCCTGCAAGGACTGGAGCGGCGGCAAGCCCTCCGGCATGAAGGCCGCCCTGTTCATCAACGGCAAGGACGTCGGCGCCCTGGCCGTCCAGACCATGTACGACCGGCTCAAGAACGGCAAGGACATGCCGGCCGAGGCGTTCGCCCCCACCACCATGGTCGACGCCTCCACCTGGAAGAGCGCCGGCGTCAGCTGCAACTGACCACTTCTCCACGGCGGCCGCCCGGTGGGGCGGGCGGCCGCCTCCACTCCTTCGTTCCATGCATGAGGTGACCCAGCAGTGAGCAGAGCACGCCGCTCGACCCCGGACCGCCGCCCGCCCGAGCCGCCTCGGCCTTCCGGCACCGGGGCGCGGGTCGAGGGCATCACCAAGCGATTCGGGGAGGTCCAGGCCCTGAGCGACGTGACCCTCGACTTCCCCAGCGGCAGGGTCACCGCCCTCATGGGCGAGAACGGGGCCGGCAAGTCCACTCTGCTGAAGATCCTCACCGGGGACCATCGGCCCACCGAGGGCCGCGTCCTGCTCGACGGGCAACCGGTCGACCCGCGTTCCCCGGCGGAGGCCCGGGCCGCGGGCATCCGGATCATCCCGCAGGAACCCGAGATCATTCCGCACGTCTCGGTCGCCGAGAACGTCTACGCCGGTTCCCTCCCCCGGGCCGCCGGCCGGCGCCTGGACCGTGCCGAACTGCGTCGTCGCATCACCGCCGACCTCGATCGCCTCGGCTTCGCCGGAGTCCTCGACCCGGATCTGCTCGGCTCCCAGCTGACACCCGCCCAGCGCCAGTTGGTCGAGATCATGCGGGCGCTGACCGGTACGGCAAGGGTGATCGCGTTCGACGAGCCGACCTCCTCGCTCTCCGAGCACGAGGTCGACGCGCTGTTCGCGCTCATCAATCGCCTGCGTGACCAGGGCATCGCCGTCATCTACGTCTCCCACCGGATGCAGGAGATCTTCCAACTCGCCGACCGCATCGCCGTCCTGCGTGACGGTGCCCTGGTCGGCGTCCAGGACGCCCGGACCACCACCGAAGACGACCTGGTACGCCTGATGGTCGGTCGCGACCTGACCGCGATGTTCGTCCGCCGGCCCGTCGCCACCGACCGGGTCGTCCTGGACGTCCGCGACCTGACCACCGACCAGGTACGCGGTATCGACCTGCGCGTCCACGCCGGTGAAGTCGTCGGCCTGGCCGGCCTGATCGGCGCCGGGCGCTCCGAGCTGGCCCTCGCGCTCGCCGGCGACCTGCCCATCCACAGCGGCAACGTCACCCTGGACGGCCGCCCGCTGCCGTCCAGCGACCCCGGCGCGGTGATCCGGGCGGGGCTCGGCCTGGCCCCGGAGGAGCGCAAGGCCCAGGCCCTGTTCCTGCACCGCACGATCCGCGACAACACCTCGATCGCCGTCCTGGAACGGCTGCGGCGGTTCCGGTTCGTCAAGCGCGGCGCGGAACGCGAGCTCGCCCAGGAGTACACCGACCGGCTGCGGGTGCGCACGCCGTCCATCGAGCACGAGGTCCGCAAGCTCTCCGGCGGCAACCAGCAGAAGGTGGTGCTCGCCCGCTGGCTGGCACGCAAGCCGAAGGTCCTGATCCTCGACGAGCCCACCCGCGGCATCGACGTCGGCGCCAAGGCCGAGATCTACCAGATCATCGCCGGCCTCGCCGAGGAGGGCGTCGCCGTGCTGGTGATCTCCTCCGAACTGCCCGAGATCCTCGGCCTGTCCGACCGGATCGTCGTCATGCAGAACGGCCGCATCACCGGCGAACTCGGCCGCGCGGACGCCACCGAGGAAGCCGTCCTCAACCTGGCCATGGCCGACGACATCAGCACAACCGTCTCAGGAGCAACCTCATGACCACCGCCACCACCCCGCCGACCCTCTCGGCCAGCAAAGGCCGCGACCTGTCCGGCAAGCGGCCGTCCCTCGTCAGCGCCATCGGCGGGCAGAACCTCAGCCTGATCGGCGCCCTCGTCGCGGTGCTGGCCGTCTTCGGGGCCCTCAACCACAACTACCTCAGCCTCACCAACATGCAGGTGATCGCCGAGGCCGCCACCATCACCGGCCTGCTCGCCATCGTGCAGACCGTCGTCATCATCTGCGGCGGCCTCGACATCTCCGTCGGCTCCCAGGCCGGCGTCGCCTCCGTCGTCAGCGCCATGGTCTTCACCAGCGCCGGCTCCAACCCCTACATCGGCATGGCCGCCGCCATCGGCGTCGGCATCCTGATCGGCATCCTCAACGGCGCGATCATCGTCTACGGACGGGTCAACCCCACCATCGCCACCCTCGCCGGCCTCGCCGCCTACAAGGGCCTCGCCCAACTCATCTCCGACGGCCGCGCCCAGGGCTACGTCCTCAACAACGCCGTCTTCGTCTTCCTCGGCCGCGGCAAGATCGCCGGACTCCCGGTGATGGTCTGGATCCTGATCGCCGTCGCCGTCGCCGTCCACGTCCTGCTCAAGTACACCGACATCGGCCGCAACATCTACGCCATCGGCGGCAACGACACCGCCGCCCGCCTGGCCGGCATCAACATCAACAAGTACCTCGTCGCCGTCTACGCCCTGATCGGGACGGTCGCCGCCATCGCCGGCATCCTCCTCACCGCCCGCACCGGCTCCGGCCAACCCACCTCCGGCAGCGAAGGCCTCGAACTCAAGGCCATCACCGCCGCCGCACTCGGCGGCTGCGCCCTCAAGGGCGGCAAGGGCGGAGTCGGCGGCACCCTGCTCGCCGTCGCCCTGCTCGGCTGCCTCGAGAACGGCCTCACCGTCCAGGGCATCAACTCCTTCTGGCAGAACGTCGCCCAGGGAGCCCTGCTCGTCGTCGCCGTCGTCATCCAGCAACGCCGCAACGGCGAACGAGCCATCGGCCTCCCCGCCTGACAGTGATGATGTTCATGAGCGTCTCCCGGCGGGGTCCGCCCCGCCGCCTGACTGACCGTGGGTCCTCAACGCGATCTGTCGGCCCACCCGGGAGTCACTCGTGTGCATCCACCGGCCCGGCTTGCGTGACTGATCGCCTGGGACGTGAACGTCGACTCCACCGTCTGCCGGGCCCACCAGCACGTCGCCGGAGTGGCGAGAGGCTGCCTCTATGGTTTTCGTCAAGCCGTTGCGCCGCTCGGCGCGGGAGGCAGCGGAGTGTCGGCGGCGCGAGCGCCGTTGAGCTCGGCGGCCTGTGCTGGGACGACTGGCGTGGCCGGTTTGCCCGGGTCGGTGTAGTCGTGGGCGGAACACTGCACGGCTGCCACTTCGCTGGCTTTGGGGACTTCCCGGATCACTGCGCGGATCGCGGCGATGATCTGGGTGACGGTGTCCTGGGTGGCGACCGCGTCGTCCAGCACGGTGGGGTCCAGCGCCCGCCGGTGCTTGCTCTTCAACACCCTGGTGGCCCTGATGCCCTCGCGCACGGCCTCGAAGACCCGGTTCGGCCGGGTAGAGCGGGCCAGCCGGCGGCGGAAGTAGGCCAGCAGCGACGGGTCGAACGCCATGTCGTGCAGACTCAGCCCGCACGCGGCCTTCCGCCGCAGGTCACACCGCAGTTCCTGAACCGTCTCGAAGTCCGAAAGGCCGTGCAGTGCCTGCACCGTGATCGCCTCGGCCAGGATCTGCGGGGGCATGGAGGGCCGCCCGTTCGCCGACGGATTCATGTTCGCGAACATCGCCGCCGGGAACAAGCGGCCATGGTGCTCGGCCAGGAACGCGAACACGCTCCCGACCGGGATCAACTCCCGGCAGGTGGTCTCCCACACATCCGGCCCGACCGTCTCCCCGACCCACTCCCCTTGCACCACGGCAACGAGTCTGGCCCCGCCACTGACGCGGCGCGGCCAGAACCCGACATCTTCATCAGTCTTCTAGTCGCGCTTGGCGGGCTTCTTGCCGATCGGGTACTTGGCGGGGTACTTGCCGCCGGGGTGGTTGCCCTTGCAGCCGCCGTGGTCCTTGTCCTCGCACGGTGCGCAGGCCACCAGTGTGAGGGTGTTGCTGGTCGCGGTGACCTTGGTCCCGTCGGGTGTGGTACCGGTGACGGTGGCGGTGTCAAGGAACACCGCATGACCAAGGACGTGATCGCGCTCACCGAGCGCATGCCGGACGCACTGAGCGTCCTGGCGGGCCTGCTGGCGGGCGGCCCGGACCTGCGGGTCGGGACCACCGGCGAGGGTGCCGTGGTCCAGCTGTGCGACGCCGAGGGCCGGCCGCTCGTCTCGATCGAGGTCCCGCTGCTGCTCCAGGTGCCGGGCGAGGCGGCCCGGCTGCTGGGGCCCGGCGCCGAGCCGTCCGGTGACGGCCCGGTGTGGTGGGTCGAGGCCCGCGCCGCCGTGGGCGTACCGAAGGCCGAGCAGCTCGCGGGTGCCTTCGCGGCCCGTCTGACCACGCTTCTGGGCGGCCGGGTCTGGCCGCCGGACGCCCCCGCACCGCTGGTGCGGCCCGCCCGGTCGATCTCTCGGACGTTACGGCCGTACCGGCCCCAGCCGCCGCCCGGCCGGCCGTGGACATGCTCACCGAGCAGGCAGCCGTCATCCTCCAGGACCGGCCGGTCATCCCCATGACAAGCTGGCTCTCCGATGCGCTGCGGGCCACCCTGGAGAGCGAACGGTCCCTGCAGATCGTCACCCCGCCGCACTGCCGCCTCTCCCTGTCCACCGCCATGCTGCTGCAGTCCACGCCCTCGCGCTGGGTGGTGCAGGACGAGCGGTGCGGCTACTACGACGGGCAGACCGGCGCGGTACTGCGCTGGCAGGACGGCGTCTTCGCCCCGGACCGGGACGAGCGCGGGGAGACCCCGGTGGCGGATGCCTTCACGGAGGTGCGGCCCACCGGTGAACGGCAGCTCATCCTTTCCTTTCGCACCCTGCACCGTCCCGAGGCGGACCTCGTCCTCGGCGGAGCGCTGGAAGCCGCCTGGCGGGCGCTGACCGGCGGTCCGCCGACCGGCTGGGGCACGTCGGAGCCGGCCGGTCTGCCCTGGTCACGGCGGAAGCTGACCGACCTGGCGTACGAGCGCGCGCCCCGGCCCACCTGGACGGTGGTCGTCGGCACCCCTGACCGGCCCGCCGTCGCCACCCTGCGCGTGATCCGCACCCCGGAGGGTGTGGAGGAGGACGTCACCCTCACCCTGGGCTACGGCCTCGATGAGAAGGCGGTCCTGGAGGCGGCCCTGGAGGCGCTGCCGGAGCTGGCCGGCGAGCTGGTGACCCGGCACGGGCTGAGGACCATGATGTGCCAGATGCGCGAGGCGCGCCGGGACCTGAGCGCCCCGCCCCGCTTCGAGCACCCGCCGCTGCCGTACGCCTTCGTCCTGGGCCCGGCGGAGGTCCAGGAGGCGGGGCACGACACCGCAAGCCGGACACCGCTGGAAGAACGCCCGGTGCAGCTGGGCCCGAACGCCCGGCCCGGCTTCTACTACCGCCTCGGCGACGGCGAGACGGGCGAGAGCTGGACCGCCCTGGAGCAGCTCGTACGTCATCTGCGCGGGGCGACAGCGGGCTAGCTTGGCTCTGTCGGGGATCTTGGAGTCCCCCAGTGCGGCAGCATGATCAACGGGCATGCTCGGCCTGTTCCAGTGACCGACGCAGTCGTCGAGGTGCCCGTTGTCCCTCCGCCCCCGTTCCGGTGAGCAAGTCCCCTCTCTGACCGCACAGATCGCGCGGGCGAGCAGCCCAGGTGGCACCACAGCGATGTGGGTGAGGGACCGGCTGGACGGGCTGTGGCGCGACGAGGACTTACTGCTACCCCCGCGTGACGGGCGTCCGGGTCTCTCGCCTGGTCAACTGGCTACCGTCTGTGTGCTGCAGTTCCTGCTCGGCCTGTCGGACCGGCAGCCCGCCGAGGCGGTCCGCTGCCGCATCGACTTCAAGTACGCGATGGCCATGGAACTGGATGACCTCGGGTTCCACCACAGCGTGCCGGCTGATTTCCGCGACCGTCTCGCCGAAGGCGACCGTGCTGACCGCCTCCTCGACCTCGCGCCGGCCCGCCTCAAGGAGGCAGGCCTGGTGCACGAGCGCGCCACCCAGCGCGCCGATTCCACCTACGTCCTGGCCGAGGTGCGTGACCTGACCCACCTGGAGCTGATCACCGAGGCGGTCCGCGCCGCCTTGGAAGAAGTCGCCGACACCTCCCCTCAGCCGCTGGACGAGCTGGTCGATGAGGACTGGGGGCGCCGCTACGGCCGACCAGTCCGCCTGGGCAAGAACCCCACCAAGCCCAAGACCCGGATCCTCGCCACCGGAAACGACGCCGTCCGGCTCTTGGAGCACCTCTACCGGCACGGAGCAGACCGCACGTCCGGCCCTCGCATCCAGGCCCTGCGCCAGATCATGCTGCAGAACTACCACCGTGACGCCGCGGGACACCTGCGCTGGCGCACCGCCGAGAAGGAAGGCGGGCCCCGGGCTGCCGCCACCGCGCGGGCCGGCTGGTCGGTGGTGGTCACGGCAGGTCGACACCCCTGATCCTGGCCCGCTTGGGCCGCAAGTCACCGCGCCCGGCGGCTCCTCGGGCGGCGGTGGCGTTGATCTGGGCGTTGACGGAGGCCGATGCCGGAGAGGATTCCGGCGATGCGGTTGGCGGCTGCGGCTACGGCGTTAATGGCGAACTGCATGGCACCTACGAAGAAGCCGTAGAGGGCTTGCCCCCTGCTGGCGAGGCGGCGATGGTCGCGTTGGGGAGGAGGCCCATGGCGGCAGGCGGCGAACCATGCCGTCTGAGTGCGACCATGATCAAGGCGTGACTATTGCACGTCGCTGACCTGCCGAGAGAGACCCCGGCCCACGCCGGGCGCTCGCCCACCTCTGCATCGACAGTGCGAGGCAGCCAGCAGGCGAGGCTCGACGTCAGGCCCAGAAGGCGTCGGTGACGGTGATCTGGGGGTCGGCGTGGCGGCGAATGAAGGTGAAGATGAGCCAGCCGCGGCCTCCTGCGAGGTCGGCGATGTGCGGGCCACCCGGGCTGGTCGAGGCCAGGGGGCGGACGGTGATCCAGTGCGGCAGGGACGCATCGGCGTCGATGCCCCGGTAGTAGGGGTCTTCGGCCGTGATCAGCTCGGCGCGGGCCGAGAGCACCAGCCGCTTGCCGTCCTCGGGCAGGCTCTCGAATTCCTGGAGTGCCTCGGCCGTCCAGTCCATCTTCCAGGGCGGGCGTGGGAACTCATCGATCACCGGCCGGGCTCCACGGCGGCCGCCTGGCGGCGCAGCCGGCTGTACTCGGCCAGGAGCCGAGCGGATTCCTCGGCGTCTTCCGACTTGGCGGCGCGGGCTTCAAGGTCGCGCAGGTGTGCTTCCAGGCCGGGGTCGCGGGCGATGGCGTACTGGGTCCACCACAGGCGCATGAAGGCAGGTACCGGAGTGAGGTTGAAGGCGTCCCCGATCGCGCGGCGCCAGTGCGCCTCGAAGTCCGGCAGCAGATGCGGGGCGTGCTCCTGGATCGCAAGACGCAGGGCCTGCGGGGTGCGCTCGGGCATCGGCGGCACCCGGCGGGGTTGGTCCCCGCCGGGGCCGTCGAAGTGGATGGGCTGCGCTGTCATGACGAAGGGACTCCTGGTCTGCGTCGGTTTCAGGCCGCGTCCTGGTCGGCGCCGGGGGCCGACACCTGCTGTGCCATGTACTGATCGAACCACTCGGCAGGCACCAGGTAGGCCAGGGTCTTGCCCTTGCGGGTGATCGCGGCGGGCTCACCCGCGATCCGCGTGCGGTCGAGGATCTCACCCATCTGCTTGCGGAGGTCGATCGTCGTATACGTCTTCGGCTCCATACCCGCACACTACCCCCAAGTATCATAGTTGCGATAGTTGAGGGCAGCCTGTGAGACCTCGCTCCGAGCCTCCCTGCAGGCCGGCAACACCGTGGCAGCGACCGCCCGCAGGCCCGAACAGCTCGACGACCTGGTCGCCGAATTCGGCGACCGCATCGCCCCGATCGCGCTCGACGTGACCGACCCCGCAGCCGCGAAGGCGGCGCTGGAGGAGGCCAGGAAGCGCTTCGGGCGCATCGGCGTGCTGGTTAATAACGCCGGATACGCTAACGCCTCCCGATCGAGACCACCGACGACGAGGACTTCCGCGCCCAGTTCGAGACGAACTTCTGGGGCGTCTACAACGTCACCAAGGCGGCCATCCCCCTGCTGCGCGAGCAGGGCGGCGGGCTGGTCATCCAGTTCTACTCCATGGGCGGCCGGGTCGGCGGCTCACCGGGCATCGTCAGGCGGCGAAGTTCGCGATCGACGGCTTCAGCCAGGTGCTGCGCGTGAAGACCGCACGTTCGGCATCCGGCTCGTCGAACCAAGCGGGTTCCGCACCGACTGGGCCGGCTCCTCCATGGCCGTGCACGCCGTGCCCGAGAGCTACGAGCCCACCGTCAGCGCCATCGACCGGCACATCCGACAGAACACCGAGGGACCGGCGGGCGACCCGGTGCGCGCCGCAAAGATCCTCGTCCGGATGGCGAAGCGCCGCGACGCCCCGACCAACCTCGCACTCGGTGTGATGGCATCGGAGGGCTCCATGGCACAGAACCGGCGGCTCCTGGGGCAGGAGGGGAAGTGGAGCACCGTCGGTCGGTCCGCGGACTTCTCGGAGGCCTACCCCGCGGACTTCCCGAAGTACACGGCTGCCTAGCAGGCGGACGCGCCGTTGACGGCCTCGCCCGCACAGCAGCTGTGCCGCGCCGGGGCCGTGCTCCGGGTTCGGGCCCTGCGGTATTCGAACAGCGATCACTCACAGCACTTCCTGATGGGAGCGGATCCGCCGCGAGTTACTTCAGGTAGAGAGCAGCCAGACGCGGCAGGCGGCGAGCCATGTCGTCTGAGCCCGGGAACTCCAAGACCATGAATCGCTGCCCGGCACCGGCTGACCGCATGCATGATGCCCGCATGCGTGCGGGCATCATCCATGCCAACACCGTAGCCCCTACCACGCCAGCACGGGTTCACGGGACGGCCTGCCTGCGGCCGGGCACTCCTGTTCAGCTATCGGTCACTGTAAACGTCGCACCGCGTCGGGCACTTCGAACCGGGCGGGTCCGGGATGCGGTCGGCCGGACAAGAGGGTCGTACGATCCGCTTCATGTCGAATAGTGCTGAACATATGAAATTGCGTGCTTTGCACTATCGGGCGGGGCTCGCATGCGGGAACTGCGGGGGGGGGTGCCCCTATGTCTTTGGTCAAGGTGGTCGGGTGGCAGTGTGGCTGTCATGAGTGATGACGTGCCTGTTCGAGAGTTGGTAGTCGAGGGCATGCGGCCGTGCG
>NZ_JBGWAB010000100.1:0-31632 GCF_041862025.1 Streptomyces sp. AB3(2024) | reverse complement strand
TTTTCAAAGGAACCTCATCCACCGAAGTGGACGGGGTATCAACTTCTGGCGTTGATTTTTGGCACGCTGTTGAGTTCTCAAGGAACGGACGCTTCCTTTGTACTCACCCTCAGTAACACTTACTGGGGCTTTCCTCCGGGCTTTCGTTCTGTTCTTGCGTTTCCGACTCTATCAGATCCTTTCGGGCCTGACCCCCAGTCAGCGGGGTTTGTCTTCCGGGCTGTTGGGCCCTTCCGACTCCTGAACTCTAGCGGATTTCCCCGGCAACCGATAATCGGGCCTTCGGAAATGAATTCGGGCACGCCGAATTCGTTCCCAGTGGGAGATCGTGCTGAGTTGGGTGCCGCAACGAGGCGGCGGGATTCGTTGACGTCAGAACCTTCCGGCTCTGGGGCAACTCGAAGAACCTTACGGATCAGCGAGGGCGGTGTCAACCCGGGTAGTCAGGCCCGGGACTGGAGGTCTTCGACGCGGTCCAGGAGGCGGGTGAGCATGTCGCCCAGGGCTCCGCGTTCCGCCGTCGACAGGTCCTGGAGCAGGTCCTCCTCGAAGACCGTGGCCGCGCGCATCGCGTCGAGCCACTTGCTGCGGCCCTCGTCCGTCAGCTCCACGATCACCCGGACGCGGTTGGACTCGTCCCGCTCGCGGGTCACCAGTCCCTCCGACGTCATGCGGTCGATCCGGTGGGTCATCGCCGCCGGCGTGAGGCCCAGCTGCTTCGCGAGCTCGCTCGGGCCCATCCGGTAGGGCGCCCCGGAGATGACGAGGGCCTTGAGGACCTCCCACTCCGCGTTGCTGATGCCCAGGGCCGCGGTCTGGCGCCCGTAGGCGACGTTCATGCGGCGGTTCAGGCGGCTCAGGGCCGAGACGACCTTCTCGACCTGGGGGTCGAGGTCCTGGAATTCGCGCTGGTATACGGCGATCTGCTCGTCGAGGCTCGGCTCGTGGACGGGCGTGGCGCCGTCGGGGGTGTCACCCATGGGTCGAAGTATCGCACGAGCTCGTTGGCGTCTAACTCCTTCGATGTGTAGAGTTAAGGGTCGAACTTTAGGTATGAAGTCTTCAGGCTTCAGTTATCAAGGCGGGTGAGAAGTGACCAAGGTGATGGGCGCTGCGATGCGGCGGATCCAGGCCGGGAACGCGCTGACCGCGTTCGGCATCGGCTTCACGGTTCCGTTCCTCTACATCTATGTGGCGCAGGTGCGAGGTCTGGGCTCCATGGCCGCCACGAGCGCGTTCGTGGCGTTCGCCCTGGGTGCTCTCGTCGCGCTGCCCTTCACCGGTCGGGCCATCGACCGACGTGGTCCGGTGCCCGTGGTCATGGGTGCGGCCGTGGCCGCCTCGGTGGGCGCGCTGTCGCTCGGGCTGTCGACGGGGATCGTGCCGATCCTGCTGTCGGCGCTGGCGCTGGGTGCCGGGCAGGCCGTGATGCAGCCGGCGCTGGCCACGATGATCGTGTGGTGCTCGACGCCCTCCACGCGGACGCGGGCCTTCGCCATGCAGTTCTTCATGCAGAACCTGGGTCTGGGCATCGGCGGTCTCGTCGGCGGTCAGATCGTCGACGAGAGCCGGCCCGCCAGCTTCACCCTGCTCTTCGGCATCGAGGCCGTGATGTTCCTGGTGCTGGCCGCGGTCATCGCCACCGTGCGGATGCCCCAGGTGGCGGGTCTCAAGGACGCCATGCCGAAGAAGGACGGCGCGCAGGCGGGCGGCGGCTGGAAGCGGATGCTG
This sequence comes from Streptomyces sp. AB3(2024), assembly GCF_041862025.1. Classification (NCBI taxonomy): domain Bacteria; kingdom Bacillati; phylum Actinomycetota; class Actinomycetes; order Kitasatosporales; family Streptomycetaceae; genus Streptomyces; species Streptomyces sp. AB3(2024). The sequence goes on along the minus strand of NZ_JBGWAB010000100.1, from coordinate 29,901 downwards.
CAGCACAAGGCGATGGTGCAGCTGTGCGTGCTGGGCTTCGTGCTGTTCTTCGCCTGCTACGGGCAGTTCGAGTCGGGTCTGGCCGCCTTCGGGACCGAGGCCGCGGGAATCACCCCGTCCACCCTCGGGTTCGCGCTCGCCGCCAACACCGGTGCGATCGTCGTGGCGCAGTTCGTGGTGCTGCGGCTGGTGGAGAAGCGGCGCCGGACGCGGGTCATCGCGCTGGTCGGGCTGATCTGGACGGTCGCCTGGGTGATCGCCGGATTCTCGGGGCTGGGGCACGGCAGCGCGGTCATGGCCGCGGGCGCGTTCGTGACGACGTACGCCCTCTTCGGGATCGGCGAGGCGATGCTGTCGCCGACGCTGGCGCCGCTGGTGGCCGATCTGGCGCCGGAGGGTTCGGTCGGGCAGTACAACTCGGCCTTCGCCCTGGTGAAGCAGATGGCGCTGGCGCTCGGGCCGCTGGGGGTGCCGCTGGGTGCCGGGATCCCGATGCTCTACATCGGGGTGTTCGTGGCGGTCTCGCTGGGCATCGCCTGGCTGGCGCTGCGGCTGGGCGGGCAGCTGAGCCCGGTGCAGGACAACCCGTCGCTGTCGCGGGTCGTGGCGCAGGGCGGGCCGGCGGTCGGTGCGGCGCCCGCGACCGCCGTCGCTCCGGAGGCCGCGCACGTGTAGTCGTACGCATGCGGGTGCGTGTGGAGGTACGGGGAAGGCCCCGGTCCTACGGGACCGGGGCCTTCCCCGTGTGCGGCTACTTGTCGGGGAGGGCGAACTCGCACCAGACGGCCTTGCCGCCGCCCGGGATGCGGCGGGTGCCCCAGGACGAGGCGATGGTGGCGATGATCGAGATGCCGCGGCCGGTCTCGTCGGCCGGTTCGGCGCGGCGGCGGCGCGGCAGGTGGTCGTCCCCGTCGGTGACCTCGATGATCAGGCGGCGGTCGGTGCGGCGCAGGCGCAGGCGCATGGGCGGGGTGCCGTGCTGGAGGGAGTTCGCGACGAGCTCGCTCGCGGCGAGGACGCCGAGGTCGCAGAGCTCGGCCGGGAAGCGCCAGGAGGCGAGGACGCCCTGGGCGAAGGCGCGGGCGCGGGGGGCGGCTTCGACTCCGCCGAGGAGTTCGAGGGCCGCGTTGTGGAAGAGCTCGGCGTCCGCGCCGGTGCGGGCGGGCTGCTGGAGGACCATGACGGCGACGTCGTCGTCGTGGTCGGCGTCCACGCCGAGGGCGCGCATCAGGCGGTCGCAGATGATCGCCGGGGTGCCCTGGGCGCCGGAGAGGGCGCGTTCGAGGGCGGCGACGCCTTCGTCGATGTCCTCGCCGCGGCGTTCGACCAGGCCGTCGGTGTAGAGGACGGCGGTGGAGCCGGGGCCCAGCGCGATGGTGCCCGAGCTGTGGAGCCAGCCGCCGGTGCCGAGCGGGGGGCCGGTGGGGTCGGCGGCGCGGCGGACGGTGCCGTCCTCGTCGCGGACGAGGATGGGGAGGTGGCCGGCGGAGGCGTAGGCGAGGAGGCCTTCGTTGGGGTCGTGGACGGCGTAGACGCAGGTGGCGATCTGGCTGGCGTCGATCTCGGCGGCGAGGCCGTCGAGGAGCTGCAGGACCTCGTGGGGCGGGAGGTCGAGGCGGGCGTACGCGCGGACCGCCGTGCGGAGCTGGCCCATGACGGCCGCGGCGCGCACCCCGCGGCCCATGACGTCGCCGATGACGAGGGCGGTGCGGCCGGCGCCGAGGGTGATGACGTCGTACCAGTCGCCGCCGACGGCCGCTTCGGTGCCGCCGGGCTGGTAGGTGGCGGCGACGCGGAGGTCGTCGGGCTGCTCCAGTTCCTGGGGGAGGAGGGAGCGCTGGAGGGTGACGGCGGCCTCGCGCTGGCGGCGTTCGCTGGCGCGGAGGCGGTCGACGGCCTCGGCGTGGTCGGTGACGTCGGCGAGGTGGACCAGGATCCCGCTGTGGTGGGGGTCGGGTTCGCCGTCGGTGTCGGCCTTGGGGAACTCCACGGGGGTGCAGGTGACGGTGTAGGAGCTGCCGCCGCGGGCGGTGCGGTTCTTGGCCGTACGGGGTTTGCCGCTGCGCTGGACCTGGTCGAGGAGCGGGAGCAGGCCGAGGTCGCCGAGCTCGGGCAGGGCCTCGTGGGCCGGGGCGCCGGTGGTGCGGGGGCCGAAGCCGGCGGTGTAGGCGTCATTGAGGTAGGCGACGCGGTGCTCGGGGCCGTGGACGAGTGCCACGAGGGCCGGGAGCAGGCCGAGGACCTCCCGTACGGAGAGCTCGTCGAGGGCCGGTACGGCGGGGAGCGGTGCCGTGCCGGTGCCGCGGACGGTGGGGTCGGCCGGGCTGCCGTCGGGGGGCGGGGCGGGGTGGGCGGCCGCGCCGCGGGCTGCCGGGACGGAGCCTTCACCCCGTTTGGCCTGGGCTGCGGCGTGCTCGTTCCGGGCGGCGGCGCGGCGCTGCGTTCCGGGAAACCGGGCGCTCCAGCGCGTGAAGTTCACTGCGTTCAAGCCTCTTGGTGTCGCAAGTGGTCGCTGTGTCGCTCGTGGTCGGTCGCTGGACGGTGGGGTCACTCTGTGCAGGCGTGAGCCCACCTATGGTCACACGTCCAGTGTGGCCGACCGCACTGACAACGTCAGCCCTGACTGTCCTGCGGGGGGTCGGGGGTGGGGGGCGGCGGGAGGTGCGGACGGTGTCCGCCCGCGGCGAGTTCGAATTCTGCCCTGGGGTGTTCGAGGGAGCCGAGGGAGACGATCTCCCGCTTGAAGAGGCCCGAGAGGGTCCATTCGGCGAGGACGCGCATCTTGCGGTTGAAGGTGGGGACGCGGCTGAGGTGGTAGGCGCGGTGCATGAACCAGGCGGGGTAGCCCTTGAGCTTGCGGCCGTAGACGTGGGCGACGCCCTTGTGGAGGCCGAGGGAGGCGACGGAGCCGACGTACTTGTGGGCGTACTCGGTGAGGACTTCGTCGCGCAGGGCGGCGACGAGGTTGTCGGCGAGCTGTTTGGCCTGGCGGACGGCGTGCTGGGCGTTGGGGGCGCAGGTGGCGCCGGATTCGGCGGCGGTGATGTCGGGGACGGCTGCCGCGTCGCCGGCGGCCCAGGCGTGTTCGACTCCTTCGACGGTGAGGAAGGCGGTGCAGGCGAGGCGGCCGCGGTCGTTCTTGGGGAGGTCGGTGGCGGCGAGGACGGGGTGGGGTTTGACGCCCGCGGTCCAGACGATGGTGCGGGTGGGGAAGCGGGAGCCGTCGCTGAGGACGGCGACGCGGTTCTCGCAGGAGTCGAGGCGGGTCTCCAGGCGTACGTCGATGTTGCGGCGGCGCAGTTCGCGGACGGTATAGGTGCCCATTTCGGGTCCGACCTCGGGGAGGATCCGGTCGCTGGCCTCGACCAGCACCCATTTCATGTCCTCGGGTTTGACGTTGTGGTAGTACCGGGCCGCGTAGCGGGCCATGTCCTCCAGTTCGCCGAGTGCCTCGACGCCGGCGTATCCGCCGCCCACGAAGACGAAGGTGAGGGCGGCGGCGCGGATCTCGGGGTCGCGGGTGGAGGAGGCGATGTCCATCTGCTCGATGACGTGGTTGCGCAGGCCGATGGCCTCTTCCACGGTCTTGAAGCCGATGCCGTAGTCGGCGAGGCCGGGGATGGGGAGGGTGCGGGAGACGGAGCCGGGGGCGAGGACGAGTTCGTCGTATTCGATCTCGATGTCGCCGGTGCCCTCCTCGGCCGTGGCGAGGGTGGTGACGGTGGCGGTCCGTTTGGCGTGGTCGATGCGGCGGGCCTCGCCGATGACGATGCGGCAGCGGCCGAGGACGCGGCGCAGGGGGACCACGACGTGCCGGGGGGAGATCGAGCCCGCGGCGGCCTCGGGGAGGAAGGGCTGGTAGGTCATGTAGGGCTCGGGCGTGACCACGGTGATCTCGGCTTCGCCGGATCTCAGCTTCCGCTGGAGGCCGAGCGCCGTGTACATGCCGACGTATCCGCCTCCGACCACGAGGATGCGCGCGGGGGGCGGGGTGCCGGGTGCGTCGCCCCGGGAGTTAGCAGCCTTCACCATCCCATGACGCAACGTGGCCGGGAGTTTGTCCACAGGCCCGGCACATTGTGTGACCGGTGGGGGTGGCGGGACGGGTCTGCCGCGGAGGTCGGATCGGGGGAAAGGTTCGCAGGTCAGGGGCTGCGGAATGGTTGATTCCGGAGACTTGCGGCGGAAAAGTGGGGATGAATGCTCCGATCGGGCGGTGCTCCGTCCGGGGCTGCCTCTTCTGAATTGACTCTGGCTCAACTATGTTCGTATCTCGTCGAGGAGTAGGACCAGGGCCCCATGACCGTGGCCCCCCTCGACACGAAGGCGGGGAGTGTCTCCGGGGGGAGACAAATGATTACCGGGGGATACACATGCATATTTCCGATTTCCATGGCTCTGTCACCGCGCTGTCCGCGGAGAGCGGCGGCCGCGTGATGGCGGGCGCCACGACCCACGGAGTGGGCCGTTCCACTCCGCTGCGCGTCGACGCCCAGCGCAACCTCGAACACGTCCTGCGGGCCGCCCGCGAGGTGTTCGGCGAGCTGGGCTACGGCGCCCCGATGGAAGACGTGGCGCGGCGCGCACGAGTCGGTGTCGGCACCGTCTACCGGCGGTTCCCGAGCAAGGACGTCCTGGTCCGGCGGATAGCCGAGGAGGAGACGGCCCGGCTGACGGAGCAGGCCAAGTCCGCCCTCGGTCAGGAGGAGGAGCCCTGGCAGGCGCTGTCGCGCTTCCTGCGGACCTCCGTCGCCTCGGGCGCGGGCCGGCTGCTGCCGCCGCAGGTCCTGCGCGTCGGTGCGGCCGAGGAGGACGGGTCCGAGGAGGGCGCCGCCGCGGCGCGCGTGCCGCAGCAGCGGCAGGCCGCCCTGGGCGGGGTGCCGGACCTGCGGGTCGTGGGCTCGCGGAGCTCCGTCGGGGACGAGCCCGCGGAGGACTCCGGGGCGGGTGCGCTGCTGGAGGTCGTCGGGCGGCTCGTGGACCGGGCCCGGGAGGCCGGCGAGCTGCGGGCCGACGTCACGGTGGCCGATGTGCTGCTGGTGATAGCGACCGCCGCTCCCGCACTGCCGGACGCGGCACAGCAGGCCGCGGCTTCGGCCCGGCTGCTGGACATCCTGCTCGAAGGGCTGCGGTCCCGGACGGTGTGAGCCGTGCCGGGTGGCCAGACCAGTGCCGGCGGCCTGAGCTGGTGTGAGCCGTGCCGGATGGCCCGAGTCGGTGCGAGCCGTGCCGGGTGGTCCCGTCCGCGAGGACAGGGCCGCCTGCACGGACCGGCCGGGAGGACTGGACTGCCTGGGCGGTGCCGTGCGGGAGTGCCGTGCGGGAGTGCCGTGCGGGGCTCCGTGCGGGAGTGCCGTCGGGTTCTGGCGGGCCCTGGATTTCGCCGGGGTGCGGCGGGGTGGGTGATGGCGGGCCCCGGCCGGTGTGGTCCGGGGAAGGTGGTCCGGGGACGGCCCGGGGCGCGGTGGTTCGGGGGCTTTCGGGGATGGCCCGGCCCGGCGGGCGGGCGCGTTGCTTCCGGTCCGCTCGTCAACGGGCAACCGCGGGGCGGCAGTCACTCGAACGGGTGAGGACCGTTTCGGTGGGGTCATCGAGTCGCCGGAACTTGCCCGGACGGGTGGATGCCGCGCAGAGGCATCTTGGGCACCGGCACCGTGTGACACGCTGGATCGGTGTACCGGGCTGAGTGTGTCGTGCGGGGGCTTCCGCGGTGAGCGTTGACGGGCGGGACGAGTCCCCCGGTGGTTCCGGCGGGGAGGCCGGGCCGGGGAGCCTGCCCCCACGGCAGGTGCCGGCCCAGCGCGAACCCGGTGGACGGCGCGCCGCTCCGCGGCTGGGTGGCGCCGATCTGCCGCCTTCCGACGCCGACTTGATCGCCCGGATGCGCGGCGGTGACGACGGCGCGTACGCGGAACTGTTCCGTCGGCACTCCGAGGCCGTACGCCGGTACGCACGCACCTGTTGCCGGGACGGGCACACGGCCGACGACCTGACCGCCGAGGTGTTCGCGCGGACGCTCCAGGCGGTGCGCGGTGGTGCGGGGCCGGACCAGTCGGTGCGGGCGTACTTGCTCACCACCGTGCGGCGGGTCGCCGCGGCCTGGGGGAAGACCGCTCGGCGGGAGCACCTGGTCGAGGACTTCGCACTGTTCGCGGAGCAGGCCGCGGCCGGTACCGAGGGCACGGGCGGGCTGGGCGGACTGTCCGGTGAGGACGGCCTGGAACTGGGCGCGGACGTCCGGGCGATGCACGAGGCCGAGCGGTCGCTCGCCCTGCAGGCCTTCAGGAGCCTGCCCGAGCGGTGGCAGGCCGTGTTGTGGCACACCACGGTCGAGGAAGCGTCGCCGAGTGCGATCGCCCCGCTGTTCGGGCTGAGCGCCAACGCGACGGCGGTGCTGGCCAGTCGGGCCCGGGAAGGCCTCAAGCAGGCCTACCTCCAGGCGCACGTGAGTTCCGCGCTCAGCGAGGGCGGCGACTGCGCGCGGTACGCGGACCGGCTGGGGGCTTACGCCCGGGGCGGGTTGCGGATGCGGGCGGAGCGGGGGCTGCGCAAGCACTTGGAGGAGTGCGCGAAGTGCCGGCTCGCCGCCGGGGAGCTGAAGGACGTCAACGCGGGGATTCCCGCGCTGCTGCCGGTCGCGGTCATCGGGTGGTTCGCCGCCGGGTACGCCGCCAAGGCGGCCGGGGTCGTGGCGGGTGGGGCCGTCGCGGCCGGTGGGGCGGGAGCCGCTGCCGCCGCAGCGGGCGGTTCCTCTACGGGGGCCGGTGCCGCGGGTGCGGGTACGGCCGGGGCGGGGGCGGCCGGCGGGACCGGGGGTGCCGGGGCGGGGAGCGGGGGTGCCGCTGTCGCCGAGGGGCTCGGGCTGCCCGCCAAGGCCGCCATCGCCGCCGGGATAGCGGTCGCCGCGGCGGCCGGGGTGGTGTTCGCCCTCGTCGGGGACGAGCCCGAACCGCAGGCCGCCGTGAAGCCCGCACCCGGGGTGGTGGCTCCGGCCGTGCCGATGCCGCCCGCGTCCGCGGCTCCGGAGAGCAGGGCGCCGGGGGATCCGTCTCCGGCCGCGCCGGGACCCGTACCGCCCCGGCGCTCCACGGAACCCTCGGCTCCCGTGTCGGGGCCGCCGTCGTCCCCGGCCCCGGCTTCGGCTTCGGCTTCGGCTTCGGCTTCGGCTTCGAAGCCGCCCTCGGCCTCGCCCGTGCCGGAGCCGGAGCCCTCTCGGACGCCGACGCCCACGCCGTCACCCGTCGAGCCCTCGCCCGAGCCCCCGGCGGACCGGGACTTCCAGCTGGCGCGGATCGGGCACTCCGCGTTCGGGCAGCACACCGGGCCGGAGGTGGAGACCTGGCGCAGCAGCTGGGTGTGGCAGCGGTGGGGGCTGGAGGTGGGCGGGCGGCGGTTCGGGCAGGGCGTCACGGTGAACTCCCGCTCCTCGGTGGAGATCACCCTCAACCGGCAGTGCACCGACTTCTCGGCGCGCGCCGGGGTGGACGGGCTGTCGCTGCCGACCGACGGGAAGCTGCGGTTCTCCGTCTACGGCGACGGGCAGCGGCTGTGGCGTTCGGGGGCGCTCGGGTACGGCGACGCCCCGGCGGACGTCCGGGTGTCCCTGGCCGGGCACAGGACGCTGCGGCTGGTGGTGGAACAGGCCGGGCAGGGGCACCTGCCGACGCTGGCGAGCTGGGCGGACTCGATGATCAGCTGCCGCTGAGCGCGGTGGGAGCGGCGAGCAGGGCGGCTACCTCGGCGGGGCTGAGGGTCCGGCCCTCCGCTTCCGCCGCGGCCTGGCCGGCCGCCCCGAGCAGGGCGCGGGTGCGGGCCGGGAGGCCCACCAGGGTGGCCTCCTCGGGGACCGTACGGGGGTGGCCCGCGCGCCAGGCGGTGGCCGCCGCGAGGACCCGTACGCTCTCGGCCGGACGGTCGGCGTCCGCCAGCAGCAGGGCGGCGGTCTCGGCGAGGGCGGCCAGGAACCGCTCCGCGCAGCGGGCGGCGACCGCGTCGGCGAGGCCCCGGGCGGCCTTGGCGAGGCCGGCTTCCGGGCCCTGCTCGCGGGCGAGGAGGGCGGCTTCGACGGTGTTCAGCCCGGCGGCGAACTGCGCGGGGGCCGTGATGCCGTCCGCCGCGGTGCGGGCCTCCTCGCACGCGGTGCGGGCCCGGGCCGTGTCCCCGCGCCGGAGGGCGAAGACCGCGGTGAGGAGCCGGGCGAAGGCCACGACGTCGTAGAGCCCGCCCTGCCGGTCGGCCTCCTGCTCGGCCTCCGCCAGGAGCCGCTCGGCGCCGTCGAGGTCGCCGCCGCTGTAGACGGCCTCCGCGATGCGGGCGAGGGCGAAGGGGGCCTCGGTGTGGGCGCCGACCTCGCGGGCCAGGCGCAGGCATTCCTCGTACTCGGCGCGGGCCTCGTCGTAGCGGCCGCGCGAGAGGGCCATCTCGCCGGCGGCGCTGGCGACTTGGGCGCGGGTCCAGCGGTCGCCGACCCGGGAGGCGATCCTGTGGAGCTCGGCGAGGTCGGCGTCCACGGTGGGCAGGCCGCCCGTCGTGTCGATGGCGGTGTGGGCGCGGAACATCAGGATGACGCCGAGTTCCCAGTCCCCCGCGTGGCGGCGGGCGTTGGCGACGCCCCGGTCGAGGTCGGCGAGGAAGTCGGAGGTTTCGCCGGTGAGGAAACCGAGCGCGGGCCAGAGCATCCCCGGGAAGCGGACCGATTCGGACGAGTCCTGGCGGAAGACCTCCTTGATGCGGCCGGCGAGGGCACGGAACTCGGGGGTGCGGAAGTGGTCGCCCGGGTGGCTCTCGGCCTGCAGGAACATGTGGAGGATCCGCAGGTGCAGGGAGTTCCAGTACGCGCGGGATCCCTCGGGCTCGTCGGCGGGGGTGCGGTCGAGGATGCGGCCGATCCACGCGACGCCTTCGACGCGGTAGTCGCGCAGCCACCAGAACCAGCCGAGGGCGAGGGCGATGCGCTGGGCGGTGTCGGGGGTTCGCGCGGGGGTGTCGGCGAGGGTGGTGTCGAGGGCGGTGCGGAGGTTGTCGAGCTCGGTCTCGACGCGCCGGATCCAGGGGAGCTGGGCCTGCGAGCGCATCAGGGGTTCGGCGCGCTCGACGAAGGCGAGGTAGTGCGCGGCGTGGCGGTGGGCGGCGGCGCGGAGGCCGGCCGGGTCGGCGGCGGCGCGCTCGGCGGCGTACTCGTGGATGGTCTCCAGCATGCGGTAGCGCATACCGGGCGCGGTCTCGTCCCCGTCGGGTTCGGCGAGGACAAGGGACTTGTCGACGAGTGAGCCGAGGACGTCGGCGACGTCGAGGGTGCCGTCGGTGCCGTCGGCGTCGGCGCAGACGGCTTCGGCGGCGGCCAGGTCGCAGCCGCCTGCGAAGACCGACAGGCGGGTGAGGACGGCCCGTTCGGAGGCGTCGAGGAGGTCCCAGGACCAGTCGACGACCGCGCGCAGGGTCTGCTGGCGGGGCAGCAGGGTGCGGGCGCCGCCGGTGAGGAGGCGGAAGCGGTCGTCGAGCCGGTCGGCGATCTGGCGCGGGGTGAGCAGCCGCAGCCGCGCGGCGGCCAGTTCGATGGCCAGCGGCAGGCCGTCGAGGCGGGCGCAGATCTCGGCGACGGCGGCGGGATCGTCGGCGGGGGTGAAGCCGGGGCGGGCGGAGGCGGCACGCTCGGCGAAGAGCCGGTGCGCGGGGGCGGGCGGCAGGGGTTCGAGGGGGCGCAGGAACTCGCCCGGCACGCCGAGGGGTTCACGGCTGGTGGCGAGGATGCGGACGCCGGGGCAGTGGGTGAGGAGGCGTTCGGCGAGTTCGGCGGCGGCGCCGATGACGTGCTCGCAGTTGTCGAAGACGAGGAGCAGGCTGCGGTGCGCGCAGTGCTCGACGAGGAGGTCGGCGGGGTCGGCGGTGGTGGCCTTCTCCCGGGCGACGAGGTTGCTCTCACGCAGGCCGAGGGCGCTGAGGACGGCGCCGGGTACGGCGGCGGGGTGGTCGAGTCGGGCGAGTTCGACGAGCCAGCCGGAATCCGGCTGGTCGGCGGCGGCGTGCTCGGCGAGCCGGGTCTTCCCGGAGCCGCCGGGGCCGGTGAGGGTGACGAGCCGGGAGCGGGCGAGGTCGCCGGCGAGCGAGGCGAGTTCGGGCTCGCGGCCGACGAAGGAGGTCAGGCGGTGGCGGAGGTTGCCGCGGGGCTGCGGGGGCGGGGGCGGGGGCGGCGGGGCCTGGAGCAGCTCCGCGTGCAGGGCGCGCAGCCGCGGGCCGGGGTCGGTGCCGAGGTCTTCGGCGAGGTCGCGTCGAGTGCGCTCGTACGCGGCGAGCGCGTCGGCGGGGCGTCCGGCGGCGCGGAGCGCGCGCAGCTGCTGGGCGCGCAGTTCTTCGTCGTACGGATGCTCGTGGATCAGCGCCTCGATCTCCGGCAGGAGTGCGGCCGGTGCGGTGGCGCCGCTGTGCAGGTCCGCCTCGACGCGGTCGCGCGCGGCGCAGGTGCGGCGGGCCTCGGTGGCGGCGGCGAGGGAGGTGCGGGCGGGCTCGGGGAGGTCGGCGAGGGCGGGGCCGCGCCAGAGCGAGAGGGCCTCGCGGAGGGTGGCCTCCGCGGCGGCGGGGTCGGCGGCGGGCGCGGCGAGCTTCTCGGCGCCGAGGGCGGCGAGCCGCGTGAAACGGTGGAGGTCGACGTCCTCGCGGGCCGCGGCGAGGCGGTAGCCGCCGGCGGGGTCGGCGCGGACGCTGTCACGGGACCCGAGGGCGCGGCGCAGCCGGGAGACGAGGGCCTGCAGGGCGGCGGGGGCGTCCTGGGGCGGGTCGTCGCCCCAGACCTCGTCGACGAGGTCGGCGACGGGGGCGGCGGCGGGGCCGCCGGCGCGCAGGGCGAGCGCGGCGAGGAGCGCGCGCAGGCGGGCGCCGCCGAGGGGAAGGGGGGCGCCGGTCTCGTCACGTGCCTCGGTGGTGCCGAGGATGAGGTACCGCACCGGGCAATTCTGCCCTGCCCCCGTGGGAAGCGACGCGGAGTTTCCGGGCCCCCGGCCCGGGGACGGTCCCGGCGCGCCCGGGCGCCCCCCGCAAAACCGGGCACAACCCCTTCCGGGCCCCGGCCCGGCGACGGCCCGGGCAGCACGGGCGCCGGGCCGGCGGGCCGGCGGGCCGGCGGGCCGGCGGGGAACCGCTCCGCGTAGCGCCGACGGGACCGGGCCCTGCCGGGCACGGGATCACGCCGCGCGGCGGCGGAGGGGCCGCGGACGGCCGGCCGGGCCCTGCCGGGCAGCTCTGCCGGGGCCGCACCGCGCGGGTCTCGGCGCAGGGAGTGGCCGGCAGCTCCGCGAGGATCGCCGCATGGCTGGTGGCGGGGTCCCGCGCCACGGTCAGCGGGCTCACCGGCCCCGACGCCGCGACCTCCCGCACGACGCTGCCTCGGAGGCCCGGGGGCGCAGGGGGACCGGAGCGCGGCTCTGCCCCCGGAGGCCCGACGGATCCCGCCGAGCCTGGCCTGGGCCGGGCCGGGCCGGGCGTGAGCCGGGCCGGGCCTGCACCGGGACGGGCGTGAGCCGGGACCGGGCCTCCACCGGGACGGGCCTCCACCGGGACGGGCGGGCACCGGGACGGGGCCAGAGCCGGGACCGGGCCAGGCCCGCGCCGAGCCGAGCCAGGGCTCCCGGCGCTCCGCCCCGGACCCCCGTCTCAAACGTCGGCGGGGCTGGAATTCCGTCCGGCGGACCCGGACGGCGCAGCCAGGGGCTCTGGTGCGGTGCGGCGCAGCCGGGCAGGTGGTGGGCCCGACGGGCCACGGCCGGGTGGTGTGGCCCAGTGCCCGGTGGGAGGGGTCAGGACGTGCGGAGGGTGGTGAGGGTGCGGGTGGCGATCTCCCGGCCGATGGGGAGGGACGCGGTCGCCGCCGGTGACGGGGCGTTGAGGACGTGGACCGTGCGCGGGGCCTCGCGGATGAGGAAGTCGTCCACGAGGGTCCCGTCCCGCAGGACGGCCTGCGCGCGGACTCCGGACCCGGCCGGGGTGAGGTCCGCGGTGGTGACGCCGGGCAGGAGGCGGCGTACCGCGTCCGTGAAGGCCCGCTTCGACAGCGAGCGGTGGATCTCCCCGGCCCCGTAGCGCCAGTGCCGGGACGCCATCCGCCAGGATCCCGGCCAGGCCAGCTCGGTGGCGAGGTCGCGGGGCCGGACGGTGGCCCAGTCGTAGCCCTCGCGGGCCAGCGCGGGGACGGCGTTCGGGCCGACGTGGACGCCGCCGCCGATGCCGCGGGTGAGGTGGACGCCGAGAAAGGGGAACGCCGGGTCGGGCACCGGGTAGACCAGCCCCCGGACCAGCTCCGGGCGGGCCAGGTCGTGGTACTCGCCGCGGAAGGGGATGATCCGCATGCCGGGGTCGTCACCGGCGAGGCGGGCGATCCGGTCGCACTGCAGGCCGGCGCAGTTCACCAGCACCTTCGCCCTGACCACCAGCCCGGACGTGGTGCGTACCGCGACGGCGGAGGGGCGGCGGGAGATCAGGTCCACCTCGGCGCCGTAGAGGATCTCGGCGCCGGAGGACTCCGCGAGCTGCGCCGCGACCTGCCCGTAGTCGACGATGCCGGTCGTGCCGACGTGGATGGCGGCGAGGCCGCGGATCTCCGGCTCGTACTCGGCGATCTGGGCGGGGCCGAGCTCGCGCACCGGGATGCCGTTCTCGCGGCCGCGCTGGACGAGGGAGTGCAGGCGCGGCAGCTCCGCGCGCTCGGTGGCGACGATCAGCTTGCCCGTCACCTCGTGGGCGATGCCGTGCTCCGCGCAGAACTTCACCATCTCGGCGGCCCCGCGCACCGCGAAGCGCGCCTTGAGCGATCCCGGGCGGTAGTAAATGCCGCTGTGGATCACCCCGCTGTTGCGGCCCGTCTGGTGCCGGGCGGGGCCGGTCTCCTTCTCCAGTACGGTCACCCGCGTCCCCGGGGCCAGCCGCGACAGGGCATGCGCCGTCGACATGCCGACGATCCCGCCACCGATCACCAGCACATCGCAGTCCACGCCGCCGCCCACGCTGACACCTCCCACCCCTGCATACTGCACCCCGCCACCGACAGAGCGGCTACGCGGGTGTCACCAGGAGCGGTCGGGCCCGCTCGCGCAGCTCCGCGACGCGCGGTTCGTCCCCGTACGGTTCCAGCCGGTGCAGCAGGTCCCGTACGTACTCGTTGGTCCGCGCCGAGGAGATCCGGCCCGCGACCTCCACGGCCCGGGTGCCGGCCGCGCAGGCCGCGTCGAGGTTGCCGGACTCCAGCTCGGCGACCGCGCTCACGACCAGGCGCAGCCCGTGCGAGCGGACGTACTCCTCCGTGGGGCGGGACAGCGCCTGTTCGGTGAAACGCCGGACCTGACGCGGGAGTTTCAGGTCCCGGTAGCATTCCGCAGCATCCGCCGCGAAACGGTCGTACGAGTAGAAACCCAGCCAGGTCGGATCGGCGTCACCCTCACGGGAACGCTCCAGCCAGCCCTCGGCCGCCCGCAGCGCGGCCCCGGCGGCCGCCGAGTCGCCCGCCTTCGCATGGGCGCGGGCCTCGACGAGGCGGAAGAAACTCATGGTGCGGGCGGTGGCCAGGCCCCGGTTGCGTTCGACGGCGGCCTGGGCGAGGTCCACTCCTTCGTCGGGGAAGTCCCGGTAGGTCGCCTGGAGCGACATCGAGGCCAGGACGTAGCCGCCGAGCGGTACGTCGGCGGCCGCGCGGGCCAGCCGCAGCGCCTGGATGTAGTAGCGCTGGGCCGCCTCCTGCTGGCCGGTGTCGAAGGCCATCCAGCCCGCCAGCCGGGTCAGTTCGGCGGTGGCGCCGAAGAGGGCGCGGCCCACCTCGTCGCTGTACGAGCCGAGCAGCAGCGGCGCGGCGTCGACCCGCAGGCACTCGGGGACCATCGACGAACGCCAGTCGCCGCCGCCGTACTTGGAGTCCCAGCGGCGGGCGTCCTCGGCAGCCTCGCGCAGCTTCGTGACGTCGCTGTGGCCGACGCGCTGCGGGGAGGCGTCGGAGAGCACGCCGGGAGCGGGAGCGGCGGGGGCCGTGGCAGCGGCGGGGGTCTGGTGACCGGTTTCGGATCCGGGCCGGGGGGGCACAACGCCCTGCGCGGGGGTCCGTACGGACGGTCCGGGCACTCCGGACGCCCGCCGGGGCGCCACGGCCCCGGTCGCCCCGCCGATCGCCCCATCGGTCGCACCGGCCCGCTCGGCCCCAGCGGCCCCAGCGGCCGTACCGGAGGCCTCCCCGGCCGCCGGAAGCGGAACCGGAAGCGGAACCGGAAGCGGAGCCTTCTCCCGTACGGGACCCGGTTCGCGCGCCACCGAGCTGTCGGCCGGAGATATCAGCCAGCGCGACGCGGGCGTCGCGTACGCCGACACCGCGAAGGACCCGGCGAGCGACTGCCAGATCCCGCCACCGCCCCGCCGCCCCGCGAGGTCGAGCCGGTAGAGGTCGGTCGCCGAACGCACGGCCGCGCCGATGTCGCGCGGGAAGGCCAGCCCGACCTCGGGCGCGGGGTCCGCGTCCGCGAGCCCGATCTCGTGCAGCGGCACCGGGCGCCCCAGCTTCGCGCCGATGGCGGCCGCGATCAGGTGGGGCGCGGCGCCCTGGGGCACCATCCCCTTCGACACCCACCGCGCGACCGAGGTCTTGTCGTACCGGAGCGTCAGACCGCGCTGCGCGCCGAGGTCGTTGACCCGCCGGGCCAGTCCCGCGTTGCTGATGCCCGCGAGGGCGAGGACGGCGCCGAGCTTCTCATTGGGCTCGCGGAGCTCCCTGGACATGCGCCACCCCTCGTCACACGCGGAACGCAGACGCCGCCGGGGCATAGGCGCCCGGCATTTCGTAAACCCAGCGTAGTTCCCCGCCTCCCAAGCGTTAAGGCCCCGACTTCCGTATGGCGGGATTGTTGTCCGCATGCACAGTCCGGGCGGGGCCCGGCCCCGGGGCGCACGTGTCAGCTCGTGCTCCGCCCGTGTGGCCGTGCGCCCGGCCGTGCGCTCTGGCCGGTCCCGGGGCCCGGCGATTCGATGTGCGGTGCGTGGGTCGGCCCGCCGCGTGGAACCGGAGGGCCGGGGGATGCCGCCGCCTCAATCCCCGCGGGTGGCGGAACGGTCCGGGGGGTGGAGACCGCCTCCCGGACCGCGGCCCGCGTGCGGACCGCGCACGGACCGTCGCGGGCACTCAGCACGGCCGAAGAATGGCCGAAACCGACCTATGGGGCGGTGGGAACGGAACGCCAAATACCGCGTGGCCGGGGCGTGTTCGTTTGCATGCGCGCCCCCGAAGCCACTCTCGCACGCCCGTCTCGTGGCAGCATGGACCCCGAGCCACCCGGGGTCCCGCCGGCCGCGCCCTCCGGCGCCGACCGCGTCGTCCGTGCCGTCCGTTGCCCCGGTCATGTGCCCACGGGCTGGGGGAGGCGGCGGTGCGCTGGTTGGTCGGGTGGAGCAGTATCGCCGCGAGCTTCGGTACGGCCGGCCGGGTCTCCCACCAGGGCGAACCGCCCCGCGGCGGCGGCCGGGCCGACTCCGCGGACCCCGCCCACGGGACGTACGGACCCCACGGCGCGTACCCCCACGCGGCCCCGCCGCGCGGCGGCATCGCGGACGCCGCGTACGCCGACGATCCGGCCGCCCAGGACGCGGAACGCACCGTCCACCCCGTCGGCGCCCAACTGCTCTGGGGCGACCCCGACCCCCTCTGGGCCGTCGGCGACTGGCGCCCCGACGAGATCCGCACCGTCACCGCCGACCCCGCGGACCCCTTCACCCGGCTCGCCGTCCTCGGCTGCTGCGGCGCCACCGACGCAGAACTGCGCCGCGCCCTCTACGCCGCCCGCGGCGGCGCCCTGCGCCACCTCACCGAGTGGTCCGGCAGCTACACCGCCGTCGTCCAGGCCGGCCGCCGCATCACCGTCCTCGGCGACCTCGCGGGGGCCCGGCCCGTCTTCTACACGCCCTGGGCGGGCGGCACCGCGTACGCCACCGCCGCCCTCCCGCTCGCCGACCTGATCGAGGCGCAGCTCGACGTCGGCCATCTCGCGGCCCTGCTGGCCTGCCCCGACAGCCCGGAGGCACTGGGCGACGGCACACCGTACGTCGGCGTGCGGCGGATCCCGCCCGGCCACACGCTGATCCTGCGCGAGGGCTCCCGGGAGATCACCGGGTACGAGCCGGTGGCCTCCCTCGCGGTGGCCGCGCCCGAGGCCGACCCGGAGCGCGCGGTGGAGGGCGTACGGGAAGCGTTGACGGCCGCGGTGCGCGCCCGGCTCACGGCGCCCCGTCATGCTCCCGACGTACTGGTGACCGACCCCGGCCCCGTGCCCGGAATGGGACCCGCCGACCGGCGTGCGGCCCGGGGCGCCCCCGCGCCCGGGGTGGGCGCCGACCTCTCCGGCGGCAGCGCCTCGGCGACGCTGGCCCTCCTCGCCGCCGGGCTCCCGGGCTCCCCCGGCACCCTGCCCGGCACCGGCTCCCGGCTCCTCGCCGTCACCTTCAACGACCTGGCCACCCCGCAGGGCCGCGAGGCCGAGCTCGAACGCGCCCACGCCCTCGCCGCCGACCCCCGGCTGCACCACGTCGTGGTGGCCGCGGCCGCGGAGGCGCTCCCCTACGCGGAACTCGACGGCCCGCTCACCGACGAACCCGGCCCCTCCCTGGTCACCGCCGCCCGCGAGCGGCGCCGCCTGGCGGCCGGCTCCGCGGACCACTTCACCGGGCACGGGGCCCGCCAGGTCCTCGACGCGCACCCCGCCCGCATGGCCGACCTGCTGCTGGACCGCAGACGCCGCCACCTGCTGCGCCCGGTCGCCGCCCTCGCCCGCGCCGCCTCGGCCTCCGGGGAGTCCCTCCTCGTGCCGCTCACCGTGTACTCGGCGGCCCGCCGCCTGGCCCGTACGCCGTACCGCGCGGGCATCGAGGCGGCGGCGGCCCGGCTGCGCGAGGGCGGGGTCGCCGCCGCGGTCTCGGGGCCGGTCGACGCCTCCCTGGCGGCCCTGACCTGGTCCCGCCCGGGGCCGGCCGCGGGCTGGCTGACCGGGGAGGCGCTGGCGGAAGTATCGATCCGCCTCCGGGCCGCCGCCGGACGCCCCCCGCTCTCGCTGCGGCCCGGCGAGGCCCGCGCCCGCGCGCTGCTGGCCCGCCACGCGGCCGACCACCGGGTCTTCGAGCAGGCCGTGGAGGTCCGCAGCCAGCGCCTGCACGCGCCGTTCCTCGACAACCAGGTCGTACGGGCCGCGCGCGCCCTGCCGGAGTCCCTGCGGGTGCAGCCCGGGGCCCGCGCCGAGATCCTGCGCAGCGTGCTGGCCTCCGCCGGGGTGCGGGAACTGCCGCCCGGGTGGGGCGCCACCGCCCACACCCCGAACGAGACCGCGAGCCGGCTCGGGCTGCGGGCCGCCCTGCCCGGCCTGCTCTCCCTGTTCTCCGCCCCGCTGCTGGCCGACGCCGGGCTGATCGAGGCCCGGGTCGTGCAGCGGGCCCTGTCCGACGCCGCCGACGGCAGGCCCGTACCGCTCGACGGGCTGGCGGAACTCGTCTCGATGGAGCTGTGGCTGCGCCGCCTCCTGGCCCGCCGCGGAACCTGCTGGACGGGCACCTCCACCCCGCGCCGCCGCGCGGTCCCGGCCCTGGACGCGTCCCTCCCCCGCCTCACCCGGGGCGCCCCGGCCGCCCGCTAGGCAGCCGCCCCGCCGGTGCCCCCGCGTCGTAGAATCGGCGCATTGTGTCTGAGTCCCCGAACCCCCAGCCCAGCCTCCCGGACACCGCGCCCGAGGCGACCGCGTACGTGCCCCCCAAGTGGCGCACCGAGCCCCGTTTCCCCGACGGCCCCGCGCCCGACCCCGCCGGGTCGCACCACGAGCGGCGGATCCGCAGCTTCCAGCCGCGCCGCAGCCGGGTCACCACCGGCCAGGGCGAGGCGCTGAAGCGCCTGTGGGGGACCTGGGGGCTCGACATCGACGGCCACGAGGTCATCGACCTGCACCGGCTCTTCGACGGCCTGCCCGTGGTCCTGGAGATCGGCTTCGGCATGGGCGAGGCCACCGCCCAGATGGCCGCCGCCGACCCCTCGACCGGCATCCTCGCCGCCGACGTGCACACCCCGGGCCAGGGCAACCTCCTCGCGCTCGCCGAGCGCGGCGGGATGACCAATGTCCGCGTGGCCAACGGCGACGCCATCATCCTGCTCCGCGAGATGCTGCCGCCCGCCTCCCTCGCCGGACTGCGCGTGTACTTCCCGGACCCGTGGCCCAAGGCCCGCCACCACAAGCGGCGGCTGATCCAGCCCGAGTTCCTCGACCTGGCCGCCACCCGCCTGGCGCCGGGGGCCCTGCTGCACTGCGCGACGGACTGGGAGCCGTACGCGGAGCAGATGCTCGAAGTCCTCACCGCGCACCCGGAGTTCGAGAACACGCAGGCCGACGGCGGCTACGCGCCGCGCCCCGAGTTCCGCCCCCTCACCCGCTTCGAGGGCCAGGGACTCGACAAGGGCCACGTCGTCCACGACCTCCTCTTCACCCGCGCCCGCCCCAAGAACTGACAAACATCACTCCGAGTGTCCGAGCGGCTCGGTAGGGTCACCATGTGCTCCGAGCGCTCTCCCGTGTGCTCGCACGCACACCGGACCCGGTCCGCGTGTGCGTGCCCGTCACCCTGCTCACCGCGACCGGGTTCACCATCCTGGAACTCGTGCGGGAGCAGACCGGCACCGCCGGTTTCCTCGTAGGACTCGGCCTGGCCCTGCTGCCCGTACCGCCGCTGATGGCGGCGTTCCGGTGGCTCGGCCGGGCCGCGCCCGCCCCCTGGCGGCAGTTGATGTTCTGCTTCGGCTGGGGGGCCTGCACCGCGGCGCTGATCGCGATACTGGCGAACAGTTTCGCGACCGAGTGGATGGCCGCGGCCACCACCGACCCCTTCGACGCCGACCGGTTCGGCTCGGTGGCGATCGCCCCGGTCGTGGAGGAGAGCGCCAAGGCCGCCGCGCTGCTCCTCGTCTTCGCCTTCCGAAGACGGCAGTTCACCGGCCCCGCCGACGGGTTCGTGCTGGCCGGGTTCACCGCCACCGGCTTCGCCTGCACCGAGAACGTCCTCTACCTGGGCAACGCCTTCGAGGAGGACCTCGCCAAGGGCACCGGCGTCCTGGACTCCATGACGGCGGCGACGTTCTTCGTGCGGGCGGTGCTGTCCCCGTTCGCACACCCCCTGTTCACCGTGCTGACCGGGCTCGGCTTCGGCATGGCCGCGGCCGGTGCGGGCCGCGCGCGCCGGGTGGGCCCGCCCCTGCTGGGCCTGGGCCTCGCCATGGGTCTGCACGCGCTGTGGAACGGCTCCTCACACTTCGGTGAGTACGGTTTCTACGCGGTCTACGGCTGCGTGATGGTCCCGGCGTTCGCGCTGCTGCTGGGGCTGGCCGTGCGGATACGGCGTCACAGACTGCGGGCCGTCGCCGCCGAGCTGTCGGTGTACGCCCGCGCGGGCTGGCTCGGCCCGGCGGAGGTCCCGGCGCTGGCCTCGATGCCGGCCCGGTCCCTGGCGCGGGCCCTGGCCCGCCGCAGCGGTGGCCGGCCCGCCGCCCGGGCGGTGTCCCGCTACGCGGCGGACGCCGCCGCCCTCGCCCTGCTGCGCCGGCACGCCCGGCAGGCCCGGCAGACCGCCGGCCCCGACCGGGATCCCGCCCTCGACCGGGAATTCGCCGTACAGGAACGGGAGTTGCTGGACCGCCTCTGGCTCCGCCGGGCGACGGCCGCGCCCGTCCTGGCGCGGGCGGCGGTGCTGGAGGAGCTGCTGCCGCCGTGGTACGACCCGCTGGCCGGCCCGCACACGCCCCGGCCACCCCAGGCCACCCAGGAGCCCCTGGCCACCCGGCCGGCGCCGCCCTTCGCGCGCCCGGCGACACCGGCACCGGCCCCGATGGCGGTGCCGCCCCCCAGGGCCCCGGCCCTGTCCGCCTCCGTCCGCCCCTGAAGACCGGCCTCTCGGCGGGCGGCGGCCGGCGGGACCGCCACGAGGCGGCACGCGGCGGCGCCCCGGGACTAGACGCTGAGCCCCTTGGCCTCCAGCCATGCCAGCGGGTCGACCGTCGAGCCGCCCTTGCGCACCTCAAGGTGCAGGTGGGCCCCGGTGACGTTGCCGGTCGCGCCGACCCGTCCGATGGTCTCGCCCGCGCCGACCGTCCCGGAGGTCACCGACATGGAGGAGAGGTGGCAGTACCAGACCTCCGTACCGTCATCGAGCTGGAGCACGATCCGGTAGCCGTAGGCGCCCGACCAGCCGGCCGAGATGACCTTCCCGCCGCCCACGGCCTTGACCGGGGTGCCGGTCGGCGCCGCGAAGTCGAGGCCGGTGTGGTGCCCGGAGG
This sequence comes from Streptomyces sp. AB3(2024), assembly GCF_041862025.1. Taxonomy (NCBI): domain Bacteria; kingdom Bacillati; phylum Actinomycetota; class Actinomycetes; order Kitasatosporales; family Streptomycetaceae; genus Streptomyces; species Streptomyces sp. AB3(2024). The sequence continues at coordinate 9,584 of NZ_JBGWAB010000100.1, read as the reverse complement.
ACCACATGGAGCCGGAGTCGCCGTAGTGCGAGGTGAGCGTGTAGGAGGAGGTGGGGAGGGAGTAGCCGCCCGAGGTCTTCGTGCCCGCGCCGGACCCGGATCCGCCGCCCTCCGCGTCCTTGGCCGCCGTCGCCGCGGCGGCCGCGGCCGCCTTGTCCGCTTCGGCCTTCTCCGCGGCGGCCTTCTCCGCGGCCGCGCGAACCGTCTCGGCCTCCTTGTCGGCCGCTTCCTTCTGGGTGCGGGCCTCCTGGGCCGCGGCCTCGCGCGCGGTCCGCTCGGCGTCCGCCCGCGCCTGGGTCTCGACGGCCTCCTGCTGCGACTCGGCCTGCTGGAGGATGCGGTGGCGCAGGGCCTCCCCCGCGTCGGCCTGCCCGTGGCCCTGGCCGTCGGCCTGCCCCGGGACCCCGGCGGTCCGCGCGGCCGCCGCCCCGGCGGGCGCCGCGGTGTCCGCGCCGGCCGCCTCGGAGGAGTGGCCGCCGCCCAGCAGGTCGGGCAGGTCCGGGAGCGAGGGCATGGATATCGCGACCTGCGGCCGGTCCTGCGCGGTGGCGATGCCGCCCGCGCCGACCGCCGCGATCACGCCGACCCCGAGCACGGTCGAGCTGCGGGCGAGTCCGCCGCGCTGCTTGAGGACGCGGTGCTTGCCGCGGACCGAACGGGCGGAGTCCTCCGTCGGATTCCACTCGCCCCAGGCTCCTGCGGTGGGCGTCTCCGGAACGTCGATGCCCTCAGGGGAAGGCGAGTTGGAGGCCACCGGGGCACACTCCTCATGAGCGAGAACGCGCACGGGTGCCGTCTCTTGCGACGGCTGTGACGTCCGCGCTGCGTTATCGAACGGTAATAGACGCGGGGGAGTGATTCCAAGCTGTTGCGACTGATCGTTAACCCCAATCAGCCACACCCCGAACAGCTCTGGCCTGAACATTCACCCCATCGAGCATCAACTCAGGACAAATATCCACGCCCAACCCCTTCACTTCGGCCACGATGGCCCGAATGACGAACCGTCAACTTCCTAGCGCAGAGCACCCCATGGGCTACGCAACGTCACCGCTCGGGAGTCATTCCTCCTCGCGCCGCACCACGGGGACCGTCCGCCTGCGCTCCGGCTGCCCCTCCTGCGGCCGCCCCACGGCGAGCAGCGCCATGTCGTCGGTGGTCCCGCCGCCCGTGTGCCGGCGGACGTCGCTGCTGAGGGCGCCGAGCACCTCGCCCGGCCCCGGGAAGACCCGCCCGCGCAGGCGGGCCGCCGGATCGTAGAAGACGCCCGCCGCGTCCCGGGCCTCGGTCACCCCGTCGGTGTAAAGGAGCAGGGTGGCGCCCTGCGGGAAGGGCCACTCCCCGACCGGATCCGGCGGACCGGCCGACAGCACCCCCAGCCCCAGCCCCAGCGGGAGCGAGGGCTCGGCCGGTTCGAGGACCGCCAGGCCCCCGTCGGCGTACAGCAGCAGCGGTTCGGGGTGGCCCCGGTTGAGCAGCCGCAACACCCCGGCCCCGGCCGGGACCTCGCCGAGCACACAGGTGGTGAACCCCTCGACCGCGTCCAGGCTGTCCCGGCGGACGCCCTCACGGGCCAGGGCCCGCTCCAGCCGCTCCGCGAGCGCCTCCAGGGTCGGTTCGGTGTCCGCGGCCTCCCGGAAGGCACCCAGGACCACGGCGACGGCCTCCACGGCACCCAGCCCCTTGCCCCGTACGTCGCCCACCGCGAGCCGCACCCCGTACGGGGTGTCCTGGACGGCGTAGAGGTCCCCGCCGATGAACGCGTCGGCCTGCGCGGCCTCGTACCGCGCGGAGACGTGCAGCCCCCCGATCCGCTCGGCCGGCGTCGGCAGCACGGCCCGCTGGGCCGCCTCGGCGATCCCGCGCGCGGAGGCGAGCCGCTCGCCGCTGCGCCGCACGACCCGGTTGATGAGCAGGGCCAGCCCGGAGACGGTCACCACCGTCACCAACTCGGTCAGCGCGTCCACCCTCCAGTCGGCGGCGTTGCGCAAGTGCAGGGCCACCACGGCGCTGGAGGCGGCGAACCCGGTCAGGGCGGTCGCCAGGAAGCTGAAGACGGGGGCGGCGATCAGCGGGGCCGCCGAGAAGAAGGGGGAGCCCGTGAAACCGGGCGGGGTCAGCAGGTCGAAGCCGAGGCCGAGGAGGATCAGCAGCGCCGGGAGCGCCTGGAGCACCTGCCGGCCCGCCCCGTCGCCGGGCTCCGTCGCCCCGCTCGCGTCACCGCCCTGCCGGCCCAGCCCCACCACGCTGCTCTCCTGCCGCCCGGTCCCGCCTCGCCCTCCAAGGCTGGCGGTACGGCCGACACACGGCGACCGCACCGGGCCGACCGGGTGAAGGAGCGCCGCAAGAAACGGAGCAAGGAGCGGAACAAGGGGCAGCGCATACGACGAAGGCCCGGTTCCACAAGGGAACCGGGCCTTCGTACTGAGTAGCGGGGACAGGATTTGAACCTGCGACCTCTGGGTTATGAGCCCAGCGAGCTACCGAGCTGCTCCACCCCGCGTCGGTAAACCCAACTCTACGTCATCCGGGAGGCCCACTCCGCCAATTAACCCCCCGACCTCCCCCTGAAAGAACATAACCGCAGGTCAGGGCCGCAAGGAAAGGCCCCGATCCCCCTCCGGACCCCTGCCCCACCCCCTCCGCCCCGACCGGGCCCCCGATGGCGGGAAACCGCCGCGGCCCGTCCCGGTCGATACCCGATCGGTCTGGGGGGCCTCTCCCGCTATGCTCTGGGGTGAGCGCGCCTGGGCCATTAGCTCAATTGGCAGAGCAGCGGACTTTTAATCCGTTGGTTGTCGGTTCGAGTCCGACATGGCCTACTGCTCCCAGGGGAGGGATACCCCCTCTGACCTGGCACTTAGCGCCCCACCCGGTTTCGTCCAGGTGGGGCGCTAAGTCGTTTCCGGGCCGGTGCGTGAGCGATGCGTGAGCGGACGGCCCGTCATGCCCTGGTCAGGGGGCGGATGAGCGGGCACGAGGCACCAGCTGGGCCGCCGCTTCTGCCGCAGCCTGGTCGGCCTCGGGGAGCAGGCTCGTGTATGTATCCGAGGTCAGCGTGATCGTGGAGTGGCGGAGCGTCTCTTTGCGGGACTCGATCTCCTCGTTGGCATCAGCCACCCGGCGCGCTCTCCTCTGGGAAGCTCGGTTGTGAACTGCGTGGTCTATGCCGAGGGCGTGCGGCAGTACGGGGACTGCGAGGCCGAGGAGGCTCTGCGGCGGGTCCGCAAGGCGGGTGACGGATTCGTCCGGATCGGTTTGCACGAGCCGGACCAGGAGGAGTTCGCCAGCCTCGCCGAGCTGTTCGGACTTCATCCGCTCGCGATCGAGGACGCCGTCCACGCGCATCAACGGCCCAAGGTGGAGCGGTACGACGACACGCTGTTCGCGGTCTTCAAGACCGTCCGCTACGTCGAGCACGTGGAGCTGACGGCCACCAGTGAGGTGGTGGCCACCGAACAGCTCACGTCCTACGACGCGCTGCTCGACTCCATCCCGCAGGCCTGGACACTTGCCGCGAACCCGTCAAGCCTCGGCCCTGAAGGGACGACCGGCCTTCCGACGCTGCCACACCGGGGAGGGGCGTCATCCGTGTGCCTTGCTTCGCAGTCGACATGATGCAGACCGTCGCGGCGCGTGTCAGCGTGATCGGAGAGGAATCCGTACCCCACGCATCAAGAGGAGTCGCCGTCATGGACGGTAGGCAGGACAAGCGCCAGGAGCCGGGCAAGGGGCGCGAGGCGCAGGAACACCGTCGCCCCGGAGACCCTGCGCAGCCCCAGCCCGGCCGGTCGTCCCGCGAGAAGGGCGAGAAGGGACAAAAGCCCGGTCAGAAGGAGGCCTCGCGCCGCCGCGAGGACGATCTTCTGCGCGAGGAGGACCTGCACGACGAGGGGCTCTGACCGGCGCACCACTCGGCCACTGAGGATTCGGGGTCAGCCCGCCGCCTCGGCGGCGCCGTCCTCAGGTTCGGGTGTGGTCGCGATGAGGATCTGAGTGGCCTGCGTGACGTTGTCGGCGCGGACGGCGCGGGCCATCGCTTCGCGGGCGGCGTCGGCGGTGGTGTCCGGGGGGACCATCAGCAGGGCGAAGTGGTCGTTGTGGCCGCGAGTGACGAGGACGGTGTCGTCGCCGACGGGGTCGGCGTCGAGGTGCACGACCTGGCCGTCGATGACCAGACGGGTCGGGACGTCCCGCCAGGCGGAGGTGTCCAGGCCAACCCGCGTGATGGGCCCGAGGTGCGCGGTCAGTGCCGTGATCAGTGCGGGCAGCTCGATCGTGACGTCCCTGGAGCGCGGCCACCAGGCGCCGTCCAGGAGCCCTTCGCGGGACCGTGTGGTTTCCAGCCGGAGCAGGGCGGCGCCCGGCTTGACCGCTTGGTGGATCGCGTCCGGGAGGAGCTTCAAAGGGTCGGGGTTGTCGGATGCAGCCATGGTGATTCCGCCTGTCTCGCGGTGCGGCGGCCCCCCGTTCGACGGCCGGCAGCGGCGTCGAAAAGGCTGTTGAGCTGGGGAGCGTCTCCGTCGTTTCACGGTACTCCGCCCGCCCTCACGGTGTGGCGAGGGGAACCGGCTGCGCCGCTCTCGCCGTCTGCGCCGGAAAATACCTGGTCAGAATCGGCTTCCCGGATCGCGAACCGGAGTACGGTGAAGAGACCGGGAGCATTTCGCACACCCGCTCCCACGCGGACGTCGTTTCCGGCGATCACTGCACCGGGGCGGGGGGGCGCCGGCCCCGGGCGGGGGCGCGCCCTGTCCGCGCCCCCCGCCCCCCCCCCGCGGGGACGGGTCCGCGACATGACCACGACCCTCGACCGCGCCGCGCAGTCGGCTGTTGTCCTGCGCCCGGCCCGTCTGTCCCTCACGCCGAAGACCGCTCTGGCAGGCCGGCTGGACGGTGCCTGGTGGCCCCGCTCTCGTGACCTCGAAGCCGAGCTCCCCGCTCTCGCCGCCGCTCTGGACGAGACCTGGGGGCGCATCACGCGCGTCAGCGTGAACCCCAGCCGCTGGCCGGTCGTCCCGCGCACGGTTGCCGTGGCCGGGCACCTTTTGCACGTGGGCTGGTTCACCGAACAGGACCCCGACAAGCTGATCCTGCTCTCCTACACCGTCGGCCGCTGGGACCTCCTGGTGGTCCCGCCCGAGACCGAGCCCGCGGCCGCGGCCCGGCTGATGGCCGCCGCCGCGATCCCGGGCAGCGTCCTGGCCGCAGACGTCCTGATGGCCAACGAGACCGTCATCGGGCGCGGCATCCGCGACGCCCGCCGCCGGGAAGCCACCTGGGAGGGTGAAGGCGGGGCCTGCATGTCCCCCTTCGGGGAGCCGATGGGCCGAACCGCCCTGCCGCGGTCCGGAAACGGCTGGAGGTGATCTCCGTGGAGACCGTCGTCTTCATCGCAGTGATCATCCTCGTGATCGGCATCGGAATGCGCTGGATCCACCTGCTGAACGCCCAGCACGACGCGCGGATCAAGGCCTACCGCTTCAGCGACCCCCTGCCGAGGCCTCCCGGCCTGCCGGACGACACCGGTCGTCGAGCCCACCACACGGGTGCCGACCGGTGAGGAACAGACCTTCCTCCGACCGGGGGCAGCGGTCGGGGCGCCTCGGCGCCCCGACTCGCAGGCGCGGAACAGCGCAGCTACCCCGCCTTCGACGGCAACACCCGCCTCCACCTCACCGTGGACACGGCGACACCCTCGGGCCTCGCCCGCTCGTGGTCGGCCACCAGCAGGACCCCCGCCGGCACCGGCGCACACTCCGACGAGATCCGAGACGCCCCGACCGGCCCCGGAGCCCGCTCCACCCCACACACGAAAGGACGCGGTCATGGCCACACTGCGCGAACGCAAGACCTACCGCGGTCAGGTGCTCCGGGTCCTGTACGAAGCCGTCGAAGGCAACCGCCTCCTCGGCATCACCGGAGCACAGCTGCGGCATGACCTCCACGTACCGGAACAGGACCTGGCCGCCGCCTGCACCTACCTGGCGGGCGAAGGACTGATCACCGTCGACTGGGAACCCGGCAACACCCCGGCGATGGTCACCCTCACCCACGAGGGAATCCGGCACATGGAGGCCGAGGAGGAAGGGACGGCCACGGGCCCGGCCTGATCCGGACAGCACACCTAGATGCGGGCGAACGTCTCGGTCTGCTGGGCGAACTCCTGGGCCATGGCCGCGCTGACCGTGGGCCTGGTGTCGCCGATCGTGCGCAGGTAGTCCTCGGTGGTGGGGCGGGCCCGGGCTCCGGTATCGAAGGTGTGCTCGAACTGGACTTGGGAGACGGTGCGCGCCACATGGGCGATGTCGGCGGGGGTGAACCCCTCGCTGGCGGTCGCCAGCACCGCACTGTCGCCCTGCGCGCCCGCCCGGGCCAGGTAGCTCTCCCACAGCGCGGTCCTCGCGCGGTCGTCGGGCGGGCCGATCGGTAGTACGTAGTCGAAACGGCCGTGCCGTAGGAACGCGGAGTCGAGCGTGGTCACGTCGTTCGTGGCGCAGACGAGCAGCCGTCCGTCCTGGCCCCGGAACCGGACGATCGCCTTGAGCAGTTCGTTGACGACGCCGACCGCGGTCGCGTCCGCGCCGCTCCGGGTCCCGGCGATCTCCTCGACCTCGTCGATGAAGACCAGGACGTGGTCGAGCCCGGCGATCTCGTCGAAGCGCCGGTTCAGCCCGCTCGCCAGTCCGTATTCGGCGGCCAGCCGGGCGGGGAACAGTTCGAGGAACGGCCATCCCAGACGGCTGGCGATCGCGTGCGCGAACGTGCTCTTTCCCGTCCCGGGCGGCCCGAACAGCATCACCGCCCTCGGCAGCTCCACGCCGTGCTGGGCGGCCATTTCGGGATGGGCCAGTGGCAGGACCAGGCGCCGCTCGATGAGCTCCTTCTCCTTCTGCATGCCCGCGACCTGCTGCCACAGTCCCCCGGGCGGTAGCTCCGCTCCCAGCGACGCGAGCATGCTGACCGACTGAGGGGTCACTCGCCCGCGCTTCTCGAAGAAGACCAGGCCGGGACGGGCACCGAAGCCGCAGTTGTGCAGGGCGGTGGCACCGGTCTCGCCGTCGGGCAGGACCGCGTGCACCGTTCGGACTCCACCGGCGAACAGCCGGTGCTCCAGGGCCGTGATCAGGTCGCTGCCCAGCCCTTGGTGCCGCCAGGCGGGCGCCATGCTGATGCGCAGGATCCACGCCCGCTCACCCTCCACCCTGCTCACCGCGGCGCCGACCACCTCCTCGTCCGCGGTGGCCACCACCGCCGGGTGCAGGGCCTGGAGCGCCGCCACGGTGTCCGAGAGCGGAAAGAGCGGTGACCCTTCGGCCGTGCCGCTCTCGGCGTCGACTCGGAGCACCGCTTCGAGATCGTCCTGGGTGTAGTCCCTGACACGCCACCCCGTCATGGTCAGCTCCGCGTGTTCGGCCGTACTCCCATCATCAGCCGATGCGAGCCGGGGCGCGCGGCAGCGACCGCGCGCGCCCCCGCAGTGCCGTTGAGGGCGGAGCATCGAAGCCGTGTGGCGTGCCCGGTCGCCGGGGAGCATCCTGGAGGCCACGCCGCCCGTGCAGCCGGAAGCCGGCCCGCCGCCTGGTTGGAGGCAACAGGATGACCGTCGGAGGCCGCGCGGACCCGGACCGCTCGGAGAGCTTCGGGGAGGAACTGCTCGGGGTGCTCCTGGACGGGGCGCACGAGCTGCCACCCCATCTGGTCGGCCCGCTGGTTGCGGAGACGATGACCCGCATGGGGGGACGTGACCCGCAGATCCTGCTTCAGGACTACGGACAGCAACAGCTGGTCCCCCTGCCCGCGTACGACGGGGCCGCCGGTGATGCGCTGCCCATCGACCGGTCCGAAGCCGGCCGGTGCTTCCTGGAGTCACGCCCCGTCGAAGTCCTGACGCCCGACGGCATACGGGTCCACCTGCCCCTGCTGGACGGCGGCGACCAGGTGGGGGTGCTCGCGGTCACCCTGGACGGGGTCGACGACGACACCCGCCGCCTCCTGCGCAGGATCGCGGGCCTGGCGGCCGACCTGCTGCAGACCAAGAACGGCTACACGGACCTCTTCTTCCGGACCCGCCGCGGTGAACCGATGAGCGTGGCTGCGGAGATCCAGTGGTCCCTGTTGCCCCCGCTGTCGATGGTGATGCCGCACGTCGCGGTCGCCGGAGTTCTGGAGCCCGCCTACGCCGTGGCGGGGGACAGCTTCGACTACGCCCTGAACGGCGACGTCTTGCACCTCGCCATGGTCGACGCCATGGGGCACGGCCTGGACGCGGCCACGATGGCCACGGTGGCCATCGGCGCGTACCGCCACGCCCGCCGGATCAGCATCGAACTGTCCGAGATCTACCTCTTCATGGACCGAGCCGTCGCGGAGCAGTTCGCCCCGGACCACTTCGTGACCGCCCAGATGATGCGCTTGGACACGGACACGGGGCGCCTCCAGTGGGTCAACGCGGGGCATCCCGCGCCCATGCTGATCCGCGCACACCGCGTCGTACGCCGTCTGGACAGCCCCACGACCCTCCCTGTCGGCTTCGGAGGGGACCAGCCGCAGGTCAGCGCGGTGGCGTTGGAGCCTGGCGACCGCGTCCTCTGCTTCACCGACGGCCTGATCGAAGAACACAAAAGCGGGCAGGAGCAGTTCGGCGAGAAGCAGCTGATCGACTGGGTGAACCAGCTGGAGCAGGCCGACCACGGGATCCGCGCGGTGGCCCGGGACCTGTCCCACACCCTCAAGAGGGCACGCGGCGAGACCACCTCGGACGATGCGTCGCTCGTCCTGTTCGAGTGGCGCGGATGACGGAAGGCCGTGCCACAACCAGAGAGGCCGAGAGTCCCTGGTCAGCGCTGCCGAATGCGTGAGCGATGCGTGAGCGGACGTGCTGGCACGGCCTGATCTGGCATGGATCCGACGACACGGTGCAGCCCTCTGAGCAGGCGCTTCCTGGGACCGAGCGCCCCGTCCGGCTTCGTCAGGGCGGGGCGCTCGGTCGTTTCCGGCCGCCCGCGGCGCACCGAGCCCGCGGCAGGCACCGGGCGCCCGGTGTGCGCGTCGAGGGCTACTACGACTCCATGGGCGGCTGCTGAGCATCTCCGGGAGCCGCTGACGCCCGCGGCCCGGGACAAGGAAAAGGGATCGGCCCCCACAGCAGCGGAGTGCTGTGGGGGCCGATCCCGTGTCAGGCGGCGCTCAGACGTCAGCCGTTGCGCTTCCAGCGGGGCTTGTCGTCACGACGGCCGCCGAAGGAGCCGGTCGAACCGGAGCCGGAGGGGCGGTTGTCGTCGCGGCGGCCGTAGGGGCGCTCGCCGGCACCGCCGGCGCGGAAGCCACCGGACGGACGGTCGTCGCGGCGGAAGCCGCCACGGTCGCCACCACGGTCGTCACGGTTGAAACCACCGGACGGACGGTCGTCGCGACGGAAACCGCCACCACGGTTGTCGTCACGACGGTCACCACCGGCGCGGAAGCCACCGGACGGACGGTCGTCGCGACGGAAGCCACCACGGTCGCCACCACGGTCATCACGGTTGAAACCACCGGACGGACGGTCGTCGCGACGGAAACCGCCACCACGGTTGTCGTCA
>NZ_JBGWAB010000099.1:0-31759 GCF_041862025.1 Streptomyces sp. AB3(2024) | reverse complement strand
GTTGGCACGGGCATCCAGCTCGGCGTAGGTGAGCTCCTGGCCGCCGAAGACCACCGCCCGGCCCCCGGGGCGCAGCCGGACCTGCTCCTCGAACCGTTCGACGAGGGTGGCCTTCCCGGTGTCGGCGCGGATGCCCGTCCACTCCTCCAGCACCTGACGCCGCTCCACCGTGCCCAGCAACTCGATCCGGGACAAGTGCTGTTCGTCCTCCGACAGGACCGACTCCACGAACCGCACGAAGCGGTCCTGGTGCGCCGCCACCGCGGCGACGTCGCACACCTCGGGCGATGCGTCGAAGTCGATCCGCAGCCCGTCCTCGGGCCCCAGGTCGTACACGCCCACCGCCAGGTCCTCCACGGGGCCGTTGCCCAGGTTGTGCTGGAGGGTCGGCAGCCCGCAGAAGCGCATGCCCGGAGTGAACGCCATGATGTTGACCAGGGGCGCGGTGATCCGCCGTTCCGCCTCGCCCAGCCCCAGATCGCGGCACATGTCCTCGTAGCGGGTGCGCTGGTGCTTCAGTCCCCGGCGCGCCTCCGCGACCACCGCCGCCAGCAGCTCGCCCGTCGTCCCGTCCGCCGGCACCGCCACCCGCAGCGGCACCACGTTCGACATCATCCCCGGCGTACGGCGGGCCAGGTCGGTGCGCCGGCCCGTCACCGGCAGCCCGAGCACCAGCTCCGGACTTCCGCTCACCCGGTGCACGTACGCCGCGACCAGCGCGATCACCAGCATCGTCCACGGTGCCCGGTGCGCCCGCGCCACCTCCCGCAGCCGCTCCGCCCGCCCCGCCGGCAGCACCACGGTCCGCCGTACGAAGGGCAGCGCGCCCGGCGCCGCGGGGCCGGTCCGGCCCTCGCCCAGGCGCGGGGTCTGCGGCATCCCCGCCAGGTGCCCCGCCCAGTGGGCGCGGTCCGCGGCCCCCTCCGCCGAGGCCCGGTAGGCGTCGTCCTCGGCCAGCAGTTCCTCCAGCGAACCGAAGGGGCTCGGCCCCCAGGGCTCCCCGGCGGACCCCCGCTCGTACAGCTCGACCAGCCGCTGGTCGAGGAGGGCGACGCCCATGCCGTCGACGACCAGGTGGTGGAAGGCGTGGAAGTAGAACCAGCGCTGTTCGCCGCCGTCCGTCCGTCCGGCCCTCAGGAGCACGTGCCGGGTGAGCCAGCCGTCCGCCAGGTCGAACGGCCGCGCCAGCTCCGCCGCCATCCACGCCCGGCCGGCCTCCACCGGATCCGGCTCCGCGTCCAGGTCCACGACGCGCAGCCGCCGCTCCCCAGGGTCGGGGTGGAGCAGCTGCCACAGGCCGCCGTCCTCGTCGGAGCCGGTGCCCCGGACGCGCAGCACGTCGGCCTCGCGGGCGAGCCGGTACCAGGCGCGGGCCAGCAGGTCCGCGTCCAGCGGGCCCACGAGTTCGCGGTACTCGCCGATGTTGTAGCGGCTGCCGGTGGGGTCCAGGGCGTGGGCCGTCCAGATGTCGCGCTGCGCCGCCGAGAGGGGCAGCCGCACAGCGGCGGGCCCGTGCGCGCTGCTCCGTTCGGACGCGGTCGAAGACATGCGGAGGCTCCTCGAAGGGTGCGGTGGGGTGGGGCGGGGGTGCGGATCGGGATCCGGCCGCGCGGGGGCGCCGGTGGCCGCGGTCGCTCCGGGGCGGGGGCGCCGTCCGGCCGTACGTCATACAACCCGCGGGCCGGTGGCCGCGGCGGCAGTTGCTCCGGCACTCCGGGAGCAGTTGCCGTCCGGGCGGGTGCCGCTGGTCGGCGTGCGCCGACGGGACGCCGGGTCCGGGCCACGGGTGCGCCGGGCGCCCGGGGGTGCGGGCCACCATCGGGCTCGGCAACGTGCCGGGCCGGGTGGGGACCCTGGCCTTCGGGTGTCCGGGGGCGGGACGGCGTTCCAGGCCGCCGAGGCCGACTGGGTGCCGGGCCGACGGGGCGGGCTGTCGGGCCCGGCGCGTGCCGGGCTGGAGGGGCTCGGGGCTCGGAGCTCGGGGCTCGGGGCTTTGCGGTGCCGCCGCCGGTCGGCGGGATGGTGAGCCGGTGGGGTTTCGGGCGGCGGCTTGCCGGGTCGGCGGGGTGGTGGGGCGGCGGGCCGGTGGGCCTGCGGGCGGCGGCCTGCCCTGCCGGGCCGACGGGCCCCAGTCCCGGGCTGTCGGCTGCCCGGGCGGAAGGGCGGGTCGACAGGTCGCCGGGCCCGCGGGCCCCCGGCCGCTCGTGCGCGCGACCCCGAGGGCCGTCAGGCCCGCTGCGGGGTCCGCAGGGCGGCGGCGCGGACCAGGCCCAGTACCCGGAAGCGGGAGCCGCCGCTCTCGTGCGCGGCCCGCAGGGTCCCGCTGAGCAGCAGTTCGCGCAGCATCCGGCCGGACTCCGGCAGACCGCGCCCCGTCAGGGCCGCCACGTCCACCAGTCCGAACTCCCCTTCCGCGTCCTGCGCCTCCCCGGCGCAGAGGGCGTCCAGCAGCTCGCGGGCCCCGGCGGAGAGCCCGTCCGCCCGGCGGTGCAGGGCGGCCCGGAACCGGTCGGCTCCCGCGCCCCCGCCGAGGTGGTCCAGCAGGGCGACCGGGTCGGCGTCGAGGCTGTGGCACAGGGTGGCGAGATCGCAGACGACCAGCCAGGACGCGGCGGCGGCGAGCGCTCCCGGATGCCCGTCGAGGCGGCGGCACAGCCGGGCCGCGCGGGCCAGATCGGCCGGGCCGGCGGTGAACTCGGGCCGCACGCGCCGCACATGGTCGAGGAAGACGCGTACGGCGGGGGCGGCGGCAGCGGCGTCCGGCGCCGCGCCCTCGGCCGGGACCTCCAGCGGCGACAGCAGGAAGATCCGTTCCCCCGGCACCTCCCACGGCTGCTCCGAGGTGACCAGCACGCGCAGACCGGGGCAGGCCCGCAGCAGCGCGGTGAGCCGGTCGAACCGGGGGGCGACCGCCGGGGCCCCGTCGAGCACGAGCAACACCCGCTGCTCGCCCAGCAGTTCGTACAACCCGCCTCCCGGCCCCTCGCCGAAGGCCCCGGCGCCGGCCGCGCCCGCCCCGCCGTACGCCGCATCCGCCGGGGGCGATCCGTAGAGGTCGGCCACCGTCGCCGCCACCCGGGCCGCCGGCTCGGGCTCCCCGCACCCCAGATAGTCCGCCGACGCCCCCGGGAAGGCGTGCCACAGCACCGGCACGCCCGCCGCGTGCAAGCGCTCGGCGACCTCCAGCGCGACCCGCGTCTTGCCCACCCCGCCGAGCCCCACCACGTTCACCAGCCGCTCGCCGCCCACGGAGAGCTCCCGCTCCAGGACAGCCGTCTCCGCGTCCCGCCCCGACATCGCGTGCAGCGCGGTCGGCGGAGCCGGGGGCCGCCCCCAGCCCTGCCCGCCGGCCCGGCCCTGCTGGGCGGCGGCCTCCAGCGCCGCCCGGGCCCGCGGGCCCAGCCGCAGCGCGTCCGCCATCAGCCGCACCGTGTCGGGGCGGGGCCGTCTCGCCTTGCCCTGCTCCAGATCGCGGATGGCCCGCACGCTGATCGTCGAAAGGTCCGCCAGCTCCCGCTGGGTGAGCCCGATACGCAGCCGGTGGGCCCGTATCAAGGCTCCCACCCGGGAGGTCGAGTCCGTGTTCACATGGGCGTTCATAGAGGCGCTCCCGGTGACGGTGTGGGGGAACGACGGGGCCTGGGGTGACGGCCCGGTTCCTGGTCCCCATCCTCGGCAGCGCGCTATCCCGGGGGCATCACCGGCTGATCCGTCCCGGTCCCGGATGCCGCTATCACGGCGAGCGGGAATATAGGTCGGCCATGGCGTCCCGTGATAGCGCGGGGATAGGGGCGGGGCCGGTGCCGGGATTCCGGCCGTTCCTAAGTTGGGGACCAGAAAGCAGGAAGCGCCCCGGAAACCCGGAGCGCACCGACGAAAGGACCCGAGATGAACCTCTCCCACGCCCTGCGCGCCGCCCTCGTCACCGCCGCCATCGCCGGAGCCGCCGCCCTCGGCACCCAGGTCGCCCAGGCCGACGGTCCGGCCGTCACCGGCACCACCGCCGGCGTCCCCGCCCCGCAGGCCACCCCCACCCCGAGCGGCTCCACCGACACCAACCCGTGGGACTGACCCGGACCCCTCGGGGCCGGGGCTCCAACCCGCCGGCCCCGTCAGCGCCGCGGTCGCCCCGGTGCCCCTCAGCCCCTCACGGAGCGGCCAGCAGCCTTTCGGCCTCGGCCAGCTCCCGCTCCATCCCCCGGTCGCGGAACGCCCGTACCGCGCTCTCCAGCAACTCCCGGGACCGCGAACGCTCCCCGGCCCCGCCGTTCGCGGTCAGCAGCCGCGCCAGGTCCAGGCGCACCAGCGCCGCTCCACCGTGGTCCATGATCTGCTCCCGTACCGACAGGGCCTGCGCGTAGAACCCGCGGGCCGCCTCGCACCGCCCCATCTCGGAGTGCGCGTGCCCCAGGTCCCGCAGCAGGTGCCCCTCGCCGATCACGTCACCGCTCTCCCGGCACAGCTCCAGGACCTCCGTGTACGTGGTCACCGCCCGCTCGTGCTCCCCCTGCCCCTGGAGCAACTGCCCCGCCCGGCGCAGCGTCCGGGCCTGCCCGCCCGTGTACCCCACCGACCGGTAGATCCCGAGCGCCTCGTCCAGCCGGGTCTGGGCCGCCGAACTCTGCCCCCGCCGCATCCAGATGTGCGCGCTCTGCGTCAGTACGATGGCCCGGCCCACCACGTCCCCGGCCTGGTCGAAATCCCGCAGCGCCCGGTCGTACAGCGAGAGGGCGTGGTCCTCGTTGCCCCGCATCCGCTCCAGCAGAGCCAGGTCCCGGTGGCACAGCGCCTGACCCTGCCGGTCCTCCAGCTCCTGGAACAGCCCGAGCGCCGTCGTCAGCGCCGAGCGGGACTCCTCGCTCTGGCTGCGGCCCAGGTGGAGCACCCCGAGCGAGCTCAACAGGGCCGCTGTGCCCCGGGTGTTGCCCGCCGTACGCACCGAGTCCAGCGCGAGCCGGTGCGTACGCTCCCAGTCGTCGAGGTAGCCGCGCCCCTCGAACAGGGTGGCCAGGGTCGTCGCCAGGTCCCAGCACAGCTCGTCCATCTGCTCCCGGGCCGCGTGCTCCACCGCCTGCACCAGGTTCGCGTGCTCGCTGTCCAGCCAGCCCAGCGGATCCACCAGCAGCTCGTCCACGCATTCCGCCGGGGGTTCCCAGCGCGGCGCGGAGCCGTGCAGCACCGTGAAGTCCCCTCCGTAGATGCGCCGGTGGGCCTGCTCCGCCAGGGACATCCAGCCGCCCAGCATCCGCGCCGTCGCCGCGTGCTGGTCGGCCGCCTCGTGGTGCGCCGCCAGCTGCTCCCGCGCGAACACCCGGATGATCTCGTGGAAGCGGTAGCGGAACCCGCCCGTGGACTCCATCCCGACCACGTCCAGCATCTGTACGTCGACCAGCGGCTCCAGCAGGTCCGAGGCGAAGGGGCGCGGATCGTCCAGCAGCGCGCCGGCCAGCCAGCCCGGCAGCGTCTGCCCCTGGGCCAGGCTCAGCAGGCGCAGCAGCCGGCGGTCCTCGGCCGCCAGACCGTCGTGGGTGAGGGAGAGGCTGGCCCGCATCGTCATCTCGCCGTGCGTCAGCTCGTCGAGGCGGTGCCGCTCGTTCGCGAGCCGGTGCACCATCGACGCCAGCGTCCAGTGCGGACGGGCGGCCAGCCGGGCCGCGACGATCCGCAGCGCGAGCGGCAGCCCGCCCACGGTCCGGATCAGCGCCTCGACCGCCACCGGCTCGCGTGCGACGCGGTCCGGGCCGATCACCCGGACCAGCAGTTCCACGGCGTGGTCGGTCCCCATCACGTCCAGCTCGACGCGGTGCGCCCCGGGCAGGCCGGTGAGCCGGACCCGGCTGGTGACCAGCACCGCGCACGTGTTGCTGCCGGGCAGCAGCGGCCGGATCTGGCTCTCCGACGCGGCGTCGTCCAGCACCACCAGCACCCGGCGGGAGGCGAGGAGCGTGCGGTACATCTCGGCCCGCTCGTCCTGGGACTCGGGGAGCACCGGGCCCGGAATGCCGAGTGCGCGCAGGAACCGGCCCAGCACCTCGCCGGAGGTGGCGGGGGTGCCGGTGCCGCGCAGGTCGCAGTACAACTGGCCGTCGGGAAAGGCGGTTTCGCTGAGCCGGTGCGCGATGTGGGTGGCCAGCGTGGACTTTCCGGTGCCGGGCTTGCCGACGATCACGGCCACGCCGACGGCACGCCGGCCGCCGCCGCTCTCGCCGTCGCCGAGGAGGGCCTGCTCGACGCGGCGGATCCGCTCCTCGTCACCCACGAAGTCCGACGTGTCCGAGGGGAGTTGGCGGGGCGTTTCCTCGCGGTACGGGGCCACGGTCGCGGACGTGACGGGGTGCCCCGCGGGGCCGCCGCCCTCCGAGCCGGTGACGGGAGTCCCGGCGCCGCGGCCGTACCCACCGGCGGGCCCGGCGCTCCACGAAGGTGCCCCGTCGACGGCCGGGTGCCCGCCCGCGGGTGCCGCAACCCACGCGGGGGAGGCGTCGGCGGGGCCGCCCGCGGAGGAGGTCCCCGGTCCCGGGGACCGCTCCGGCGCGCCGGGGCTCCACACCGGGAACCCGTCGAACGGGCCGCCCGGAGCCCCACCGGCGGTACCGCCGCCGAACGGCGTGGCCAGGAGGGAGCCGTGACCCGGCGGGGCGATGCCGGCCGGGCCCTGCGGAGAGGGTGCCGCCCGGTCGTGCGGGGCCTGCGCGCCGGAGGGGGCGAGCGGGGCGCCGTGGTCCTGCGGGGCCCGTGGGGCGGGGATGCCCGGCGGGATGTCCAGCGGGGTGCCTGAGGAGCCCTGGCCGTACAGGGCCTGCGGGCCGGGGGCTCCGGCGGCGTGCCGGTCCCCGGATCCGAGCCGGCTGCCCGGGGCTCCCTGGTCGTACGGGCCCCGCGGGGTCGCCGGGCCCGGCGGGCTTCCGGGGGTGCCGTGGCCGTACGGGGCCTGGGGGTGCGGGGAGCTGCCAGGGTCGGCCGGATGGTCCGGGCCGTGCGAGGCGGGCGGACCGGAGGGGGCGAACGGGGCCCTCGGGGTCTCCGGGGTCGCCGGGGCACCATGCGCGGCCTGAGGCGTGCCCGGTCTGGTACCGCCGGTGCCGGTGCCGGTGCCGGTGCCGGTGCCGGTGCCCGTGCCGGTGCCCGTGCCGGTGGCTCCGCCACCGTACGCTCCGCCGGGCCCCGTGACTCCGCCGCCGTACGCTCCGCCGGGACCAGTGGCAGCGGCCCCGAACCCGCCGCCCGGTCTCTGCGGGCGGACCGGTGGGACGTCCCCCGAGAGGATGGCCCGCTCCAGCCCGCGCAGCTCACCCCCCGGCTCCAGGCCGAGTTCCTCCACCAGCAACTCGCGGCCCACCCGGTAGCTCTCCAGCGCCTCCGCCTGTCGCCCCGAGCGGTACAGCGCCAGCATCAGCTGCCCGCGCAGCCGTTCCCGCAGCGGGTGGACCCGTACCAGCAGCTGGATCTCGCCGACCAGCTGGTGGTGGCGGCCGAGGTCGAGCTCCAGCTCGATCCGCGTCTCGGCGGCCGTCAGCCGTTCCTCGTCCAACTGCAGCGCCTTGCTGCGCAGCGTCTCGCTCGACACCCCGCTCAGGCAGTCGCCCTGCCACAACTCACCTGCGGCGCGCAGCAGTTCCACCGCCTCCGGGGCGTCCCCGCGCTTCGCCAGGGCGCGGGCGTCCGCGAGCCGGCGGGCGAAGACGGCGGCGTCGACGAGGTCGCCCTCCGTCTTGAGGACGTACCCCGGCGGCCGCGTGGTGATCGCGGCGGCGATCCCGGCCGTCGTGAAGAGCTTGCGCAGCCGCGACACGCAGATCTGCACCTGGGTGCGTGCGGTGTCCGGCGGCTCGTCGTCCCAGATGAGGTCGACCAGGTAGTCCGTGCTGACGACCCGGTTCGCCTCAAGGAGCAGGGCGGCGAGAATGACCTCCTGCCGCCCCGGGGGAATCCGCACCGGCCCGCTCAGGCCGGTCACCTGTAAGGGGCCGAGGATGCGGAACACCACCGTGTCCGGGGTGTGCGGAACCCCGCCGGGCGAAACGGTCATGAGTCTCCCAGCTGGAGGCACACCAGAGATCGGGTGGAGCGCGGGGTCAGTCTTCCCGAACACCTCTCCGGTTGTCCATGGTGTGGAGATTGCGTGGTGGTGAACGCGATAGGCCCGGGATAGCCGGGAGTTGCGGCTCCGCAGGACCGTGGGGACGTCGGCACCCGAAGGGGGTGCGGCCGTACGAAGGGACCATCCATGAACAGTCGGTACGCCGGGCGGCTGACGCCCAGCCGGGTCGTCACCGACTCCGGGGTGGACCACGTGCGCCTCGCCTACCACTACCTCGACACCGGAGACCTCGACGGGTACGGCTCGCTCCTGCACGCCGGCCTGCCCCTCGGCGCCGACCTGGAGCGTCCGGGGGATGCGGGCGCCCGGCGCCACCACATCACCCGGATCGTCGCCGAGGGGGACTGTGTGATCGCGATGGGCCGACTGGCCCCGCAGCAGTGCGAGTTCGTCGACGTGTTCACCCTGTCCGCCGAGGGCATGCTGCGCGGCTGCCGCCGCTACTACCCTGCCCAGGCCTCGCCCGCCGTCGAGGCCGTCCGCTGAGGCGGCGGTGCCGAACTCCGCGTTCCCCGGGCCCTCTTGCCCGCTCGGCGCTATCGTGCGGGCGGGGGAGAGCGGACGAGGGGGCGGGCGTGGCGATGCGATTTCTGTTCGTGCACGGGACGGGGGTGCGGCGGGAGCGGCACGACGCGCTGTTCGCGCTGGTCCGGGAGGGGCTGACGGCCCGCTTCCCCGGCACGGCCGTCGAATCCTGCTTCTGGGGCGAACGCTTCGGGGCGTCCCTGGGCGCGGGCGGCCGCTCCGTGCCGGGACTGCGCACGGGGCGCGACGGGGCCGAGGACGCCGACGCCGCCGAGGTGGCCGAGTGGGGCCTGCTGCTGGCCGACCCACTGTGCGAGCTGCGCGTCCTGGCCGAGGCGGGCTGGGACACCGCCCGGGCGGCGGGCGGATCCGGCGGCCCGGAGGACGACGACGACCCCTTCGCGATGCCCGGGATCCGGGCCGCCGGGGCCCGCGTCCTGGAGCGCCTGGACCGACTTGACCGACTGGAGCGCCTGGACCTGTCGCACCGCGCGGACGCACCGGGCCGGAGCGCGGGGAGTCCCGGGGATCCGGGTGCGGGAGCCCCCGCCGACCCCGACGGAACGGCGGCCCCCGGGGCGGCCGGCGCCGACGAGCTGACGTCCCTCCTGCACGGCACCGGCCTCGCCCCCGGATTCCGGGCGGCGCTGGAGACGGTCGCGCGGTCCGAGGAGGCGGCCCGCGCCGGGGAACGGGCCACGGCCGAGCCGGAGGCCCGGGAGCTGGCCACCGCCCTCGCGCGGGCCGTCACCGCCGCCGCCCTCGCCGCGGCCGCGGCCGGAGCCGACGCCGACTGCACCGCCGCCGAGCGGGACCGTCTCGTCGAACTGCTCACCGCCCGCCTCGGAGGCGACGCCCGCGTGCCCGGCGCCCGCGCCGCCGCCGTCCTCGGGCGCCTCGCGATGCGGGTCACCACGCAGCCGCTCCTCAACGCCCGGCGCGGAGCGCTCACCGTCGGCGCCACCCCCGCCCTCGGCGACATCCTGCGCTACCAGGCCCGGGGCGCGGGCCTGCGCTCCTTCCTGCACGAGCGGATCACCGCCGTGCCGGGCCCGACCGTGCTGATCGGGCACAGCCTCGGCGGGATCGCCCTGGTGGACCTGCTCGCCCTGGAGGCGGCCACGGGCGGGCCCGTGCCGGGCGCCGAACTGCTGGTCACCGTCGGCTCGCAGGCCCCGTACCTGCACGAACTCGGCGCGCTCACGGCCCTCGCCCCCGGCAGCGCGCTCCCGTACGGCTTCCCGCGCTGGCTCAACGTCTACGACCGCCAGGACGTGCTCTCCTACCTCGCCGCGCCCGTCTTCCCCGGCGATCCGCGGGTCACCGACCACGAGGTCAGCAGCCGCCAGCCCTTCCCGGCCAGCCACAGCGCCTACTGGAAACAGCGGTCCCTCTACGAGCGCATCGAACAGGCGGTGAACGAGGCGGGGATCGGGTGACGCACCCCGCCCCCCGGGACCCCGCCCCCCGGGACCCCGCCCCCCGGGACCCCGCCCCCCGGGACCCCGCCCCCCGGGACCCCGGCCCCCGCAGCCCCTTCCCCGCCCTCGACGGGCTCCTGCCGTCCACCCTCGGCCCCCGCCGTACCTTCGCGCTCGTCGCCGGGGTGGAGACGTACGAGGTCAGCCACCGCTGGAACCTCCGCGGCCCCGCCCGCGACGCCCTGCGCTTCGCCCGCTGGTTGACCGGGCCCGGCGAGGTGCCCGCAGCCAACGTCCGGCTGCTGCTGTCCCCGCTCGACGATCCGGACCGGCTCGACTGGTCCGGCCCGCCCGGCCTGGCCGCGCTCAGGGACACGTACCGGCCCGCGACCGAGGAGAACGCGAAGACCGTGCTGCTCGACGAACTCCCGCAGTGCGACGGCGACCTGCTGTGGATCTTCTGGGCCGGGCACGGCTACCTCGACGGCCACCGGCAGCTGATGCTGCCCTGCGCCGACGCCCGCCCCGGCCGCATCCGCCACCTCAACCTCGACTCCGCGCTGCGCTGGTGGCAGACCGACCTCGTCAAACACCGCCGGTTCCCGCTCCAGGCCGCACTGGTGGACGCCTGCCGGGTCGACGCGCCCCGCGACACCCGCTGGAACTTCGGCAGCGCCGATTACGGCGGCGGCGCCACCGTCCCGGGGCGCCGCCAGTTCCGCCTCTACGCCTCCCGGGAGGGCGAGGCCGCGCAGAACGACGCCGAGCGCGGGGCGGGCCGCTTCACCGAGGCGCTGCTCGCCGAACTCGGCGACCGGTCCGTGCGCGACGGCGTCACCGGCCTCCCGCACGCCGCCCGCGCCGTCCACCGAGGCTTCGGGGAACTGCGCGGACGCGGCGAGGGCTGGCAGCTGCCGCAGTTCATCGTCGACCGGGACTGGGACGCGAGCTCGTTCCTCGACGACGACCCGCCCGGGCCCGCCCTGCCCCGCGCCACCCGCCTCGACCAGACCGGCTGGGACGGGCTCGGTGAACTCTTCGAGGGCCGGGAGCTGCCGCGCTGCGCCTACGAGGCCTACGCGTGGGCCTTCCGCGCCGCGGGCTGCACCACCCCGGTGCACGGCGGGCTCCCCGCCGACACCCTCCTCGACGTGGTCTGGGACCTCGACCAGCGCCAGGGCGGCCCGGCGGGCCTGCCCCTCGCGGTGCCCTTCGTGCACTACCTCGCCGACCGGGCCCGCCGCGAAGGCGGAGACGGCCGTCCCGGCGCGGGTGCGGGCGACCCGGTCTGGGCGGCCCGGCTCGCCGCCTGGGTACGGGCCGCCCGGGAGCGCCTCGCCCTGCCCGCCCTGCGCCCGCCGCCCGCCCCCGCCACCCGGGGGACGGCCCTGCACGTCAGGCTGGAGCCCCCGGACGACGGAGAGGACGGCCTGCGGGCCCGCATGTGGCTGCGCGGCGAACAGGACCGGCTCGTCTGGGAGTCGGAGGCCGCACCGGTCGGGCTCGACACCGTACGAGCCGCCCTCGTACGCCAACTCGCCCTGCTCGGAGCCGACTCGGGGGCGGACGGCGGCGCCCGGGGCGGGCAGCCGTACCGGCGCGTCGAACGGATCGAGTTCCAGGTGCCGTTCGAGCTGCTGGAGACGGAGTTCGACCGGTGGCCCGTCCCGCGCGGACCCGCCGCCCGCACCCGCCCCCTCGGCGCCCTCTACGAGGTGTCCGTGCGCTGCCCCCAGGAGCGCGAGGACACCACCCGGACCGAATGGCGCAGCACGTGGCGCTGGCTGTGCGCCCAGGACGGCCGGCACCCCGACACGGTACGGGTGGTGGAGGACGCCGAGGTCACCGACACCCTCGGCCTGCGGCTGGGCGCCCACCCGGCGCCCGCCTGCGTCCTCGGGCACACCTCGGCGGGGCGTACGCCGGCCCTGCTGGAGGCCCTGCTCGAAGGCGGCGTCCCCGTCGCGGTCTGGCGCCGCGGCGGAGCGCCGGCCGCAGCGCAGCCCGCCCCGCCGGGACCGCCCGCCGTGCCGGGACTGCCCGCCCTGCTCGCCCCGGAGGCCGGGCCGGGCGCCCCCGCCGTGTTCGCCCTGCCCGCCCGGGTACGGGAGGCGCGCCGGGCGGCTACCGGCCAACAGGCCGAGGGGGCAGACCGGTTGGTGCTGATGTGGGACGATCCCGAGGACGTGATCGACCTCCGCCCGCTGTCCTGACGAGACCCGACCCCGACCCGACCCCGAACCGCTCGACACCGACGATGGAGGCACAGGCAGTGGCGAAGGACTGGTGGCTGTACCAGGGCGCGGGCGACGCCGAGGACCGCCGCGCCCGGCTGGAGGCCGGGAAGCCGCCGCCCTGGCGGGACTTCCCCGGTGTCCCCGACGAGCACTACCGGCCGCCCGGGTGCGCGGGCGGGGCCTGGGAGCGCACCCGGCGCCGAGGCGAGGGCTACGTTCCCGACGAGCCGGAGAAGGACGTGGTCAACACCGCCCTCCACCTGCGACGGCCCCTGCTCATCACCGGCAAGCCCGGCGTCGGCAAGTCCACCCTCGCCTACAGCATCGCCGCCGACCTGGCCCTGGGCCCCGTACTGCACTGGCCGATCACCAGCCGCACCGTGCTGCGCGACGGCCTCTACCTCTACGACGCCATCGGCCGCCTCCAGGAGGCCGGACTGGAACAGGTGCGCGTCCCCGGCGCGCCGGCCGCACCCCGGACCCCCGCCACCCCCTCCATCGCCCGCTACCTGCGCCTCGGCCCGCTGGGCACCGCCCTCCTGCCGCAGCGCACGCCCCGCGTGCTGCTCGTCGACGAGATCGACAAGAGCGACATCGACCTGCCCGGCGACCTCCTCACCGTCTTCGAGGACGGCGGGTTCGTCATCCCCGAGCTGGCCCGGCTCGCCAAGGAGGAACCCACCGTCGCCATCGGCACGGACGACGACCCGGACGCCACCGTGGCCGTCACCCAGGGCCGCGTCCAGTGCGGCTACTTCCCCGTCGTGGTCCTCACCAGCAACGGGGAACGCGACTTCCCGCCCGCGTTCCTGCGCCGCTGCGTCCGCCTCCACCTCGACGCGCCCGGACCGCGCAAGCTCGCCCGCATCGTGCGCGGCCGGCTCGGCATCGACCTCGACTCCGAGGAGTCGGCCCCGTACCAGGACCTCGTCCGCAGCTTCCTGGAGCGCGCCGAGGACGGCGACCTCGCCACCGACCAGCTCCTCAACGCCATCCAGCTGCGCCTGGCCGGAGCCTGGTCGGCGCCCGGCGACCAGGACCGCTTCCTGGCCACCGTGATGCAGCACCTGACCGGACCCACCGCGTGATCGAGAGGCTCCTCGCCGCCTTCGACGAAGGCGCCGCGGACGGCGCGGCGCCGCGCACCACCGTCGGGGCGGAGGAGATCGCCGACATCCTGTGGCTGGCGGCCCGGGTCGACGCCGCCGTTCCACCACTGCGCCCGCAGGACGGCCCGGCCGCCGGGGCCGGTCCGGAACCCGATCCGCCGACGCCCCCGCGGGCCCCGGCCCCCGTACCCGGCCCCACCGGAGCGGCGGGCGCCGGGGCCGTCCGGCTCTACCCCACGACCGAGCCCGCGGCCCCGGCCGACACCGCACCCCCACCCGCCGGCGCGGCGCCCGGGACGGGCGGACGGCGCGGCGTACCCCTGCGGCTGCCGCGCACCGCCTCCCTCGACGACCCGCTCGCGCTGATGCGTTCCCTGCGGCCCGTCGGACGGCGCTCCATCGGCGGCCCCGGCGAGGAACTCGACGAACAACTCACCGTCGAACGCAGCATCGAGTCCATGGTCCCCACCCCCGTGCTGCGCCCCGCCGAGAGCCGCTGGCTGGACCTGGCCCTCGTCGTCGACACCCACCACTCGATGCTGCTGTGGTCCGACCTCGTGGCCGAACTGCGCGCGGTCCTCACCCGCAGCGGAGTGTTCCGCGACGTCCGCACCTGGCAGCTCGGCGGCACCGGACCGGGCGGCACCCCGGTGCTCGGCCGGGGCCGCGGCGGACCGCCCCGCAACCCCCTCGAACTCGTCGACCCGGCCGGCCGACGGCTCATCCTCGTCGTCTCCGACACCGTCGCGGACGGCTGGCGTCAGGCCCCGCTGCGCGCGGTCCTGCGGCAGTGGAGCACCCACAACGCCGTGGCCGTGCTCAACGTACTGCCCGAACGGCTGTGGAACCGAGGCGCCGCACGCCCCGTCCCCTTCGCCGTCCGCTGCGACCGCCCCGCCGCCGCCACCCGCTCCTGGCAGCGGATCCCGGCCGCCCGCAGGGCCCGCGGCGGCGGACCCGTCGTGCCCGTCGTCGGGATCGCCTCCGGGAGCCTGGCCCGGCTCGTGCGGGTGGTGTCCGGGGACGGCCGCTGGCGCCGCCTGGCCTGCCTGCGCCTCGACTCCGAGCCGCCGCCCGCCGCCGCCCCGGCCGCCGGCCTCACGGCCCTGGAGGCCGTGGAACGCTTCCGGGCCGCCGCGTCCCCGACCGCCCAGCAACTCGCCGCGCACCTCGCCGCCGTACCGCTCACCCTCCCCGTGATGACCCTCGTCCGGCGCTCCCTGCCGGTCGGCTCCGAGCACGGACACCTGGCGGAGGTGGCCCTGGGCGGGCTCTTCGCCCCCTGGGACGCGCAGCACCCGGCGGACGAGACCGAGTTCGAGTTCCTGCCGGGCGTACGGGACGTCCTCCTCGGGTCCCAGCTGCGCGGGGACGTCGCCGCCGTACGCGAACTCGTGCGCCTGCGGGTCTGGGAGTACCTCTCCCGCCACCGCGGTACCGGCCCCGACTTCTCCGCGACCCGCGTCACCGACGGCACCGAGGGCCGCCGCCGCGTCCCCGACACGGCCCTGCCCTTCGCGGAACGCCCCCGCACGGAACCCGGCCTGGCCCACCGGGTGGTCCGCGTCCGCTTCGAACCTTCCCCGGAACCCCGCGAGGTCGGCACCCTCCTCGGACCCCGGACGGTACTCACCGCCGGGCGGGTCGCCCGACCCGCGGACACCGTCGCCTGGGTGCGCTCGGGCGTCCGGGACGTCCCGTGCCGGCCCGTGTGGTGGGACGAGGCCACGCCCCGGGTGCTCCTGCTGGAGAGCGAGGAGGACCTCGCCGACCCCGCGGACCTGCCCCCGCTGGCCTGGACGACCGTCAAGGACCGGGCCGTCGTCGACGGCGCCACCGATCAGGGCGATCCCGTCGGTCTGCTCGCGGGGGTCGCCCCGGACGACGGCGGCCGCAACGGCGAACTCGTACGGCTCTCCGCGGAACCGGAGGCGTGGACCCACTACCGGGGCGGGCCCGTCTCCCACCAGGGCAAGCTGGCCGGGGTCGTGCACGGCGTCTGGCCGGACCGCATGGTGTTCCTCTCGGGGGCCGCCCTGCTGGAGGACGAGGCCTTCCGCACGGCCTTGCGCACGGCCCTGGGCGACACCGAGGCGCTGCCGCCCGGCACCGGTGGCCCGGGGTACCGGGTGGCGGTGACCGTGCAGGCGGGGGAGGTGAGGCCGGGTAGCCATGCTCCCTCCGGCCCGGTGTCGGCCGACCTCCTGCGGAGGCTGATGGCGGACGCGGGGGTGGCCGGACGGTTCCTCGGCGGACCCGTCGAAGAGAGGGGCGTCACCGTATCCCTGGATGCGCCGGGCGCCCTCGAACAGGCCGGACGGCTGCTGACGTCCCTGGCCCGGGGCGGAGCGGGCCTGCCCGAGGGCATGGCGCGGCGGTTCACCATGGTCCTGGACATCGGGCCCGCCGACCGTCCCCCGCGAAACGTCGGGCACCTCCTCGTGTACCGGATGAGGCGCAACACGGCGGAGTGGCCGCCTGCGGAGATCACCGTCGTCCTCACAGCGCATCTGTACGAGCTGCTCGGAGAGTTGCTCGGCCCGAGTGCGCTCCGTGAGTTCGACCCGCCCGTCGTCGGCTTCCAGGGCTCGATCGACTACGGTCCTCCCGGGTCGCTTGCGGACCTCTTGACGCGGGCCGAGGAGGCCCGGAGCGACCGGGACGGCTGGCCCCGCTGTGGCGCCGACGCGGCGCCGGAACGCCCATCCGGCTGCGCGGGCGTCCGTGTCCCGGGGCACTCCCGCTGCCTGGCCCACCTCCCGCCCGCCCCCCGGGACGCCTACCTGGGCACGCTCGGGCCCGGTTCCCCGCTCGACTTCCGCGGCACCACCTTCGCCGAAGGCCTGCTGACCGCCCTGCTGGACGCGGTGCGCGACCCGCGAACCGGCCGGATGCGGCTGGGTCCGGCCCTTTTCACCGGCGCCGTCTTCGACGACGGCTGGGAGGCGGGGGAGGCCGTCTTCGGCGGAGAAGCGGATTTCACCCGCGCGCTCTTCGCGGCCGGTGCCGACTTCGACGGGGCGGCCTT
This sequence comes from Streptomyces sp. AB3(2024), assembly GCF_041862025.1. NCBI lineage: Bacteria > Bacillati > Actinomycetota > Actinomycetes > Kitasatosporales > Streptomycetaceae > Streptomyces > Streptomyces sp. AB3(2024). The sequence goes on along the minus strand of NZ_JBGWAB010000099.1, from coordinate 15,338 downwards.
CCCGGGTGAAGTCTCCTTTCGCCGGGCCGACTTCGCGGAGCGGGCGGGGTTCCGCGAAGTCGAGTTCGAAGGCGGTGCCGACTTCCGGGACGCCGTCTTCGGGCACGAGGCGGACTTCTCCTACGTCACCTGGCGGCAGGAAATCTGCTTCCGGGGCGCGGTCGTCGAAGGGGTCGCACGGCTGCACGCTGCGACCGCGCACGACACGGCGGACCTCACCCACATGGTGTGCAAGGGCGGCGCCGATCTGGACGCGGCCGTCTTCATGATGCCGGTGTCCTTCGCGCACTCGGTGTGGGAGGCCGGTCTGTCGGCCGACGGGACGGACTTCCGTGAGCCGGTCTTCGAGCACGTGGTGTCCCGGGGAGCCACGCGGTTCGAGCATGTCCACGTCGAGGGGACGGCCACCTTCGCCCACGCCGTCTTCGAGGCGGAAGTCGGCTTCCACTCCTGCGGGTTCCGGGAGCCGGCGGTCTTCTCCCGCGCGGACTTCCAGGGGCCGCTCACCGTCGCCGACACCCGGTTCAGCGCCGGCGCATCCTTCGACGGCGCCTCCTTCCCGGGCGGCCTGCGGTGGCGGCGGACCGAAGTCGGTTCCGCGGGGGCGAGCTTCGCCGGCGCGCTCATCCAGGGTCCGGCGTACTTCGAGGACTGCGAGTTCCCCGACGCCGCCGTGTTCCGGGACTGCGCCTTCCAGGGCCCGCTGACCTTCGAGGACGCCCGCTTCGGGGCGAACCTCACCCTGGAGCGCGTCGCCTTCGACGAGCCGACCGGCTTCGCCGGCGACGCCCTGGCGCGGATGCCCGGCCTGCCGGAAGGCTGGACCGTCAGCCGGATCGACGGGTTCCTGCGGATCATGCCACCCCCCTCCCCGCACCCCGGTGAAACGTGACCCGTCCGGCATTCTGGGTCCACAACTGCCCCACCCCACACCGGAGTCACTCATGCCGCCCACCGCCCCCGGCCCCCGCCACCTCCCCTTCGACCGCCTGCACAACTTCCGCGACCTCGGCGGCTACCGCACCGCCGACGGCCGCAGCCTCGCCTGGGGCGCCCTCTACCGGGCCGACTCCCTCGGCAAGCTCGACGGCGCCGACTGGGACCGCTTCCTCGGCCTCGGCATCCGTACCGTCATCGACCTGCGCTACCCGTGGGAGATCGAGGCCAAGGGCCGGATACCGCAGCCCGAGAGGTTCACGTACGCCAACCTCAGCATCGAGCACCGGCCCTACGACCAGGCCGAGATCGACCCCGCCCTCGACCCCTGGCGCTACCTCGCCGACCGCTTCGCGCAAGTGGCCGAGGACGGGGTCGAGGAGATCCGGCGGACCATCGAGCTGATCGCCACCGGCCCCGGGCCCACCGTCTTCCACTGCACCTCCGGCAAGGACCGCACCGGCCTGATCGCCGCGCTCGTCCTGACCCTCCTGGACGTCCCCGAGGAGGAGGTCCTGGCCGACTTCGCCCTCACCGAGCTGGCCACCGAACGCCTCACCGCGGACTGGCACGCCGCCAACCCGGGCCGCACCATGCGCTGGCCCGCGTACGGGCGCGCCCCGGAGACGGTCATGTCCCTGGTCCTCGCCGACCTCACCGGCCGCTACGGCTCCCCGCTCGCCTACCTGACCGGCCCCGTCGGCATCACCCCGGACACCGTCTCCCGCCTGCGGGAACGCCTCCTGACGTGACGTCGGCCCACTCCGGGTGCGGCCGGGCGGCGGGGTCCCGCGCGGAAATCCGCGTGCCCCGCCCCCGCCACCGCCCCTAGACTCGCCCCACGCGCCGCCGACAGGGCGCCGCGTCAGCCTTGCCGAGTGAAGAGAAGGGGAACCGGGCCATGCGCACACACCGCACCGCCGTCTGTGTTCCCCCGTCCCGGTACGACGTGATCCTGGTGTCCCGCAGCGCGCGGTAACGGCTGCGCGGCCGTCACCGTACGCCCCTGACGCGTCCTGGGTCCCCGTTTCCCGCCCCGCCCCGCATTGCCCCGCCCCGCACTGCCCCGCGCCCTTCCGGGCCGCCGGCCGCGACCCGGGCCGGTGCGCGGACCCGCGGACCGGTGGACCTCCGCGCCGGGCAATCGCGCCGCCCTCGCACGATCTCTTCACGCATCCGAAAGGCCACGGGCCATGCGCACCGTCCGTTCCCACACCCCCACCGCCACCGTCAGCACCCCCGGCACCCTCGACGCCGTCCGCAACCTGGGGATCCTCGCCCACGTCGACGCGGGCAAGACGACCCTCACCGAGCGGATCCTGTTCGCGACCGGCGCCATCCACAAGCGGGGCGAGGTCCACGAGGGCACGACCGTCACCGACTTCGACGCCCAGGAGCGCGACCGGGGCATCACCATCTTCGCCGCGGCCGTCAGCTGCGCCTGGGGCGGACACCGCGTCAACCTGATCGACACCCCCGGCCACGTCGACTTCGCCGACGAGGTCGAGCGCTCCCTGCGGGTGCTCGACGGGGCGGTCGCGGTGTTCGACGCAGTCGCGGGCGTCGAACCGCAGAGCGAGTCCGTGTGGCGGCAGGCCGACCGGCACGGCGTCCCGCGGATCGCGTTCGTCAACAAGCTGGACCGGGCGGGCGCCGACCTCGATACGGCCGTCGCCTCGATCCGCGACCGGCTGGGGGTCGTCCCCCTGGTCGTCCAGCTGCCCGTCGGGCGCGAGGACGCCTTCACGGGCGTCGTCGACCTGCTGCGCATGCGTGCGCTGCTCTGGCGTCCGGGCGACACCGCGTACGCGGTCGAGCCGGTCCCGGAGCCGTTGCGCGAGGAGGCCGTCCGGCGCCGCCGGATCCTGGAGGAGACGGTCGCGGAACTCCATCCGGAGGCCCTGGAGGAGTTCTGTGCGGCCTCGGCGCTGACCGAGGGGACCCTGGCGCGGGCCCTGCGCGAGCTGACTCTCGCGCGGGAGGCCGTGGTGGTGCTGTGCGGTTCGGCGTACCGCAACCGCGGGATCGAGCCGCTGCTGGACGCCGTACGGGACTACCTGCCGGCGCCGTCCGACATGCCACCGGTGCGCGGCACGGCACCGGACGGCACCGAGGTGGAGCGCGCCTGCGACCCGGCGGCGCCGTTCGCCGCGCTCGCCTTCAAGGTGACGGCGACCGCGACCGGACGCCTCACCTACGTGCGCGTCTACGCGGGCACCCTCCGCAAGGGCGACCCGGTGCGCGATCCGGCGTCGGGCCGCACGGAACGCGTCGGCCGGATCCTGCGGGTGCAGGCCGACCGGCACGAGGAACGGGAGGAGGCGACCGCCGGTGACATCGTCGCCGTGATCGGGCTCAAGACCGCGGGCGCGGGCACGACCCTGTGCGCGCCCGGGGCGCCGCTGCTGCTGGAACCGCCCTCGGTGGCGGAACCGGTGGTGTCGGTGGCGGTCGAGGCGCGCCGCGGCACCGACACCGGCCGGCTCTCGTCCGCGCTGGCGCGGCTCGTCGAGGAGGATCCCTCGCTGGTCGTGCGCACGGACACGGAGACCGGTCAGACGGTGCTGTCGGGGATGGGCGAACTCCATCTGGAGGTCGCGGTGGAGAAGATCCGCCGGGACCGGGGGGTGGAGGTGGAGGTCGGCCGTCCGCAGGTCTCGTACCGGGAGACGGTGGTGGGCGGGGTGACCGGTTTCGTCTACCGGCACGTCAAACAGGACGGTGGCGCGGGCCAGTTCGCGCACGTCGTCATCGACGTCGAGCCGTGGGAGGAGGCGGGCTTCGAGTTCCGTTCGACGGTCGTCGGCGGCCGGGTCCCCCAGGAGTACGCGCGCGCCGTGGAGGCGGGCTGCCGTGACGCCCTGGCCGAGGGGCCGCTCGGCGGGCATCCGGTGACGGGGCTGCGGGTGGTCCTCACGGACGGGGCGACCCACTCCAAGGACTCCTCGGAGATGGCGTTCCGGGCGGCGGGCCGCTTCGCCCTGCGCGAGGCCCTGCGCGCGAGCACGCTCGAACTGCTGGAACCCGTCGTGGAGGTCACGGTGACCCTGCCGGACGACGCCGTCGGGGGAGTGCTGGGTGACCTCGCGGCCCGCCGCGGCCGGGTCTCGGGCTCCACGACCGGGGCGGGCACCGCGGTGATCACGGCGACGGTGCCGCTGGCCGAGCTCTTCGGCTACGCCTCGCGCCTGCGCGGGCGCACCCAGGGCCGCGGCACGTTCACCACCCGCCCCGCCGGCCTGGCCCCGGCCCCCCGCTGACCCCTGCTCCCAGGACCCCCGCCGGCCGCGCCGGCGGGGGTCCGCGGGCTGTCCGGGGCCGCCCGGAACTCTCTCTTACATACCCCCCATGGGTATGCTACGTTGCTACGCGAAGGTACCCCCCAGGGGTATATGGCAGAGGAGGGTCAGGGCAATGTCAACCGTCAATCCCCGGCGCTGGTGGGCACTTGGCGTGCTTGCCACCGCGCAGTTCATGGTGATCATGGACACGTCCATCATCGGAGTCGCGCTCCCCGAGATGCAGAAGGACCTCGGCTTCTCGCAGGGCGAGCTCCAGTGGGTCTTCAACGCCTATGTGATCGTCTTCGGCGGGTTACTCCTGCTCGGCGGCCGGCTCTCCGACCTGTTCGGCGCCCGCAGGGTCTTCGCCGCCGGATGGGTCACCATGGTCGCCGGATCGGTGCTGGCCGCCGCCGCGCAGAGCGCGGCCGTCGAGATCGCCGGCCGGGCCGTGCAGGGCGTCGGCGGTGCGCTGATCGCGCCGTCCGCCATGACCCTGCTGATGATGCTCTTCGGGCACAACCCGAAGGAACTCGGCAAGGCGATGGCCCTCTACGGCGCCGCCGCGCCCGCCGGCGGTACCGCGGGCGTGTTCCTCGGCGGCGTGTTCACCGAGTGGATGAGCTGGCCCTGGGTCTTCATCATCTACGTGCCGATCGGCCTCGCGACCCTCGCCGCCACCAAGCTGCTGCCCGCCGTCCAGGCCCGCCGCGGTTCCGTGGACGTCCTCGGTGCCGTTGCCGTCACCGCGGGGCTCGCGCTCGCCGTCTTCGCCGTCGTCCGGGCGCCCGAGGTCGGCTGGGGCGCGACCGCCACCGTGCTCGAACTGATCGGCGCCGTCGTCCTGCTCGCCCTGTTCTTCGTGATCCAGAAGACCGTCCGCGAGCCCCTCATGCCGCTCGGCGTGTGGCGCATCCCGCGGCTCGGCTCCGCCAACCTGGCGATGACGCTGCTGGGCGCCGCCTGGATCCCGATGTGGTACTTCCTCAACCTCTACCTCCAGCAGGTCCTGAACTACGGCGCCTTCGCCTCCGGCGCGGCGCTGCTCCCCATGACCATCCTGCTGATGATCTTCATGACGGCGATCACCGCGCGCCTCATGGGCCGCTTCGGCGCCAAGCCGCTGATCGCGGGCGGCCTGCTGGTCCTCGCCGCCGGCCTGGTCTGGCTCTCCGCGGTCGAGCCGACCGGCACCTTCCTCGTCGACGTCCTGCCGGCCTCGCTCGTCGCCGCGCTCGGCATGGCGCTCGCCTACATCCCGGCGATGATGGCCGCGATGTCCGGCGCTCCGCAGGAGCAGGCCGGCCTGGCCTCCGGCATCGTCAACACCACCTACAACGTGGGCTCCGCCCTCGGCCTCGCCGCCCTGACCGCCCTCGCCACCACCCAGGGCGCCGGTGAGCTGGGCGACCTGCCCGCCCTCACCGACGGCTTCAGCGCCGCGTTCCTCGGCGCCGCCGTCATCGCGGCCGCCGGTGCGGTGATCACGTTCCTCGTGATGAAGAGCGACAAGTCCGCCGCTGCCGCCGCCCCGGCCGCCGACGCCCCGGCGCCGCGCGGCGAGACGGCAGGGGTGTGACGCGCGGGGTCGCCCCGGTTATCGCCTGGGGTCGCCCGACGACCTTCCCGGACGTCGGGCGACCCCTTTTCCGTACCCGGACCCGCAGGACGAACGACAACGACAGGGAGAACCCGATGAGGGACATCCGCGACATCCGTGACATCCGCACCCGGGCCGTGCACGTGGTCCATGAGCCGCCCGCCACCACGAGCCGCCCGCTGTCCGTGCCGCTCGTGCAGTCGTCCGCCTTCGCCTTCGACTCCGCCGACGAACTGGCCGCCGCCATGGCCGGCCCCGACGGCCCGTACGTCTACGGCCGTCGCGGCAATCCGACCGTACGCGCCCTGGAGCGGACCCTCGCCGACCTGGAGGGCGGGGCCTCCGCCATCGCCTTCGCCTCCGGCATGGGCGCCATCAGCGGCGTACTGCTCGCCCTGCTGCGCCCCGGCGACCGGGTGATCGCGCAGCGGTGCCTCTACGGGGGGACGTACGCGGCACTGACCGACCTCGCCGAGCGCCACGGGATCGAGGTCGCCCACATCGGCGGCGACGACGTGGGCGAGTTCGAGGCGCTCGCCGGGCCGCGCACCCGGCTGCTCCTCCTGGAGACCATCGCCAACCCCACCGGCCAGGTGCCGGACCTGCCCGGACTGCTGGCGGCGGCCCGGCGCCGCGGCGTGATCGGCGCCGTGGACAACTCGCTGGCCTCGCCCGTCCTGTGCCGCCCCGTCGAGCTCGGCGCCGACATCGTGCTGCACTCCACCACCAAGTACCTCGCCGGGCACTCCGACGTACTGGGCGGCGCGGCCGTCTTCGCCGACGACGCCCTGCGCCGCGAGGTGTGGCCGCGCACGGTCGAACTCGGCGCCAGCGCGGACCCGTTCGCCGCCTGGCTGACGCTGCGCGGCATCGCCACGCTGCCCCTGCGCATGCGCGAGCACTGCGCCAACGCGGGTCTGCTCGCCGAGCGGCTGGCCCGCCATCCGGCCGTGACGGCCGTCCACTGGCCGTGGCTGGGAACGCATCCCTCCCGCGCCCTCGCCCGCACGGTGCTCTCCGGTGGCGGCGGGCTGCTCTCCTTCGAACTGGAAGGTGGCCGGGAGGCCGGCCGGGCCTTCGTCGAGGGCGTCCGGGTGGCGCGGCTCGCGCTGTCCCTGGGCGGGGTGGAGACCCTTGTGACACATCCGGCCTCGACCTCCCACCGGGAGCTGGACGAGGGGGCGTTGGCGCGGGCGGGCATCGGTGCGGGGCTCGTGCGGATGTCGGTGGGCATCGAGGACCCCGAGGACCTGTGGCGGGACATAGAACAGGCACTGCGGTCTTCTTTTGGGTTGACAAAATAATCGATAGATTCGTAGATTGGTTCACGCCAGAGAAACACTCCTCTACGTCAAGGGGGGCGCGTGATGCGCTACTTCGAGGACTTCCGGACCGGTGACGTCCACGAGCTGGGCACCGTCACCGTCACGGCGGAGGAGGTGCTGGACTTCGGCAGGCGCTTCGACCCGCAGCCCTTCCACACGGACCCGGACCTCGCCGCGCAGTCGCCGTTCGGCGGCCTGATCGCCAGCGGATGGCACAGCGCCTCGATGTTCATGCGGCGCTACGTCGACGGACTGCTCGCCTACAGCGCCTGTACCGGCTCCCCGGGCGTCGACGAGATCCGCTACCTGCGGCCGGTGCGCCCCGGGGACGTCCTCACGGCACGCGTCGAGGTCCTCGGCTCCCGCCCCTCGCCGTTCAACCCGTCCACGGGCGTCGTCCAGCCCAAGTGCACGCTGGTGGACGGCGACGGGAACGTCGTCTTCAGCATGATCCTGCACAGCATCTTCAAGCGGCGGCCCGCCGAGTCCGACGCCGCGCACCCCGCGTCGACGTGCGCCGCCCAGGACCCCGTCGTCCGCGTCCGCAGCCTGGCCTGAACCACCCCCCCTTGTCCACCGAAGTGAAGGGAGACCTCCCGTGGAGGCCGTATCCCGCACCGCCCAGTGGACCGCCGCAGCGCGGGCCCTGGAGACCGACCGCGAGGACCGGCTGTTCGCCGATCCGTACGCGCGCACCGTCGCCGACACCATCGGCTTCGAACTGCTGGAGCGTTACGCGGGCGCCGGAACCGTACCGTTCCTCGCCATCCGCACCACCTACCTCGACCGGGCCGTCGTCCGCGCCGTCGAGGACCACGGCATCCGCCAGATCGTGTTCCTCGCCGCCGGCATGGACACCCGCTTCTACCGGCTCACCTGGCCCGACGGCGTCACCGTCTACGAACTCGACCGCCCCGCCCTCCTGGAGGCCAAGGCGGACATGCTCGCCGGGGAACCGGCCCCGGCCGGACGCACCCGCGTCACCGTCCCCGTGGACCTCACCGAGGACTGGACCGGCCCGCTCCAGGACGCCGGCTGGCGCCGCGACGAGCCGGTCCTGTGGGTCGTCGAGGGCCTCCTCTTCTTCCTTCCCGAACAGGCCGTACGCCACCTGATCACGACCCTCGCCGGACACTCCGCGCCCGGATCCGTCCTGCTCGGCGACGTCATCAGCAGGTCCGCGCTGGAGAACCCGCTGTCCCGGCCCTTCCTGAACTGCCTCAAGGAGGACGGGAACCCGTGGCTGTTCGGCACGGAGACCCCCGAGGAGCTCCTCGCCGAATGCGGCTGGGACGTACGGGAGGTCCGCCAGCCGGGGGAGGCGGGCGCCGACTTCGGCCGCTGGCCGTACCCCGTCCCCGCGCGCGCCGTCCCGCGCGTGCCCCGTTCCTTCCTGTTCACCTGTGACCTCCCGACCGCAGAGGTGAGAGCGGCATGACCGGCACCCACGACTTCCACCAGCGCGTCATCGGCGACGCCGGCGCCGCCGTCCGCGGCCTCACCGTCGCCCTCGGCGAACGCCTCGGCCTCTACCGGGCCCTCGCCGAGACCGGCCCGCTCACTCCGGCCGCCCTCGCCGCGCGCGCCGGGATCCACCCCCGCTACGCCGAGGAGTGGCTGCACGCCCAGCTGAGCGCCGGGTACGTCGAGCGCGACCCGGAGACGGACGCGTACGCACTGCCCGCCGACCACGTCCCCGTGCTCGCCGACCCGGACGCCGTCACCTACGCCGCCGGGTTCTTCACCGCCCTCAAGGCGCTCTACGGCACCGAGGACCTGCTCGTCGACGCCTACCGCAGCGGCGACGGTGTGGGCTGGGCGGAGCACGACCCGGCCCTGGACACCGGCATGGGCAGCTTCTTCCAGCCCACCTACGAGCACCGGCTCGTCCCCGACTGGCTGCCCGCCCTCACCGGGGTCACCGGCAAGCTCGCCGCCGGCGGCACCGTCGCCGACGTGGGCTGCGGCGTCGGCCACACCACCCTGCTGATCGCCAAGGCCTTCCCGCAGGCGACCGTCCACGGCTTCGACTACTCCGAAGAGGCCATCTCCCTCGCCCGCCAGCTCGCCGAGGAGGCCGGACTCTCCGACCGCGTCGTCTTCGACGTCGCCGCCGCCGACGACTACCCCGGCTCCGGCTACGACCTGGTCACCTTCTTCAACGCCCTCCACGACATGGGCGACCCGGTCGCCGCCGCCCGCCACGTCCACAAGTCCCTGGACGCGGACGGCACCTGGATGCTCGTCGAGTCGAACGTGTCGCCCGCCGACATCGACACCCAGACCCCGGCCGCCCGCATGTTCATGGCGCTGTCCGCGGTGATGTGCCTGCCCGTGGCCGTCGCCCAGCGCGGCCCCCACGCCCTCGGCAACCACTCCGGCGAGCAGGCCTTCCGCGGCATCGCCGAAGAGGCCGGGTTCACCCGCTGGCGCCGGGCGACGGAGACCCCCGTCAACGCGGTCTACGAGGTCAGGCCGTAAGGGACCGCGCCCCCGCGCGCCCGCCGCCCCACCACACACCGAGGAGAGTCACCATGGGCGTCAGCGCCCCCCTGCCGGTCACCGACCGGTTCCTGGAGGTCCTGGAGCGGCTGAGCTCCCGCTCCATCGAGGAGTACTACAACCCCTACCAGCAGTTCCAGTGGCCCGAGAAGCTCGAAGAGGGCCGGATGTGGATGACCCCCGAGCTGCTCACCGTCTACGGAACCCCGTTCTACGACGAGCTCGGCGAGGAGACCATCCAGCGCCTCTCCAAGTGGGAGAGCATCAACTTCTACAGCCTCAACGTGCACGGCATCCGCGAACTGCTCATCGAGGTGGTCGGCCGGATCCACATGCCCGGCTTCGAGGTGCCGTCCGACTTCTTCCACCACTTCATCGGTGAGGAGAACGAGCACATGTGGTTCTTCGCCGAGTTCTGCCGCCGCTACGGCGACAAGATCTACGGCTCCACGGCCCTGCGCGCCGACTCCGCCTGGGAGCCGGAGGTGGAGAACTTCCTCGTCTTCGCCCGCATCCTGTTCTTCGAGGAACTCGTCGACCACTACAACACCCGGATGGCGCGCGACGAATCGCTGTGCCACACCATCCGCGAGGTCAACCGGATCCACCACCAGGACGAGTCCCGGCACATCGCCTTCGGCCGCGAGCTGGTCTCCCTGCTCTTCACCCGGATGCGCGAGGCGGTCCCCGCCGCCCGCCTCGCCGAGGTCGAGGCCTACCTCAAGCGGTACGTGGTCTACAGCGTCAACTCCCTCTACAACCCGCACGTCTACCGCGACGCCGGCATCGCCGACCCGATCGCCCTGCGCAACGCGCTGGTCGCCGACGAACGCCGCCGCCCCTTCGAGCGCAAGACCATCCGCAAGCCCGTCGGCTTCTTCCTGAAGACCGGGATCTTCACGGACGACACCCTGCCCGTCGTCTGAGAGGGCCGACCCGCCGTCCGAGAGGTGACCCCCCATGACCATCACGACCACCGCGAACCCCGGTGACACGAAGGGCCTGCCGTCCCTCGGCCCCGAAGGAACCGCCCTGCTGAGGCTGCTCGACGACACCTTCGAGCACTGGGGCGTGCGCGCGGGCGCCCGTCCGATGACCATGCCCCCGCTGCTTCCCGCCGCCGACCTGGCCCGGCTCGACTACTACGACAACTTTCCCCACCAGGCAGTCGTAGCGGCCCCGCTGAACCTGGACGTCCGCGCGAGCAGCGAGTTCTGTACCGACACCGGCTGCTTCCCCTGCGACGCGCTGGAGCCCGCGGCCCTCGGACTCCCCTCGGCGTCCTGCTACGCCGTCTACATCGACCACCAGGGCCGACCGGCCGAAGACGACGAACTCGTCACCGTGGTCGGCTGGTGCTTCCGCAAGGAGGAGCGCTACGAAGGCCTGCGCCGCCAGCTCGGCTTCCGGATGCGGGAGATCGTCGCCATCGGCACCCGGGACCACGCCGAGGCGCACCTGGCCTCCTTCACCGCGCGGATCAACTCCTTCGCCGAGGCCCTCGACCTGCCGCTGCGCCGCGAGGCAGCCTGCGACCCGTTCTTCGACAAGGGCAGCTCCAAGGCCGTCCTGCAACGCCTGACCCCGGTCAAGCACGAGTTCCTGTACGAGGACCTCGCGATCGCCTCCGTCAACACCCACCGCAACTTCTTCGGCGACCGGTGCGACATCCCCCTCGCCTCCGGCGCGGGGCCGGCGTTCACCAGCTGCGTCGCCTTCGGCCTGGAGCGCTGGCTGTCCGCGCTCACCCGACGCCACGGCAGCTGGGGCGCGGCGACCGCCGCGGTCCTGAAGGCGAACGCGGCCGGGCCGGCGATCTGACGTGCAGACCCGACCCGTCGCCCCGCCGGAGGGCGGCCCGGGCTGGGCGAACCTCGGCATGGACATCGTGTCCGTCACCCGTGTCCGCCGGCTCCTCACCCTCTACGGCGAGGACTTCTTCCGGCGCATGCTCACCCCCGGCGAACTCGCCGACTGCCGCACCTCCGCCAGGCTCGACGTCCTGGGCCTGTGCGGGCGGATCGCCGCCAAGGAGGCGGCGTTCAAGACCCTCCGCGTCCGGGCCGTGTTCCTGCCCTGGCTGGACATCGTCGTGCGCCGCTCCGAGGGCGGCTGGCCGCTCGTGGAACTCCGCGGCCCGACGGCGGCGATGGCCACCGAGTCCGGCATCGCCGCGGTCACCGTGACCATCAGCCACGACGTGGACTACGCGGTCGCGGTCGCCACCCCGGTGCTGGACCCCGGCCCGCAGCAAGCACCCGCACTCCCCGCTCGGCCCGTTCCACCCGCACACCCCGCTCCGGCCGTCGCCCACGACGGCGCAACCGCGGACGGCACCCCCACCACACCCCGCACCCCAAGGAGAGACACCATGTCCGACGGTCTGCAGTTCATGAAGAACTGGCTCCTCGCCCGCCACGAGGAGCTCGACGACATCGCTCCCGACCTGGACCTCATCGAGAACCGGCTCATCGACTCTCTGTCCTTCGTCGAGTTCGTCTTCCTGCTGGAACAGCACAGCGGACGGTCCATCCAGATGGAGACCCTGGAGGTCGACGAGATCCGCACCTTCGCCGCCATCGAGGCCCACTTCTTCACGGCCGAGGCGGTGCAGGCATGAGCAAGCGGCTGTTCACCTCCGAGTCCGTCACCGAAGGACATCCCGACAAGATCGCCGACCGGATCAGCGACACCGTCCTCGACGCGCTGCTGCGCGAGGACCCCGCCTCCCGCGTGGCCGTCGAGACGCTCATCACCACCGGCCAGGTCCACATCGCCGGCGAGGTCACGACGACGGCGTACGCGCCGATCGCCGAACTCGTCCGCGGGGCCATCCTCGACATCGGCTACGACTCCTCCAAGAAGGGCTTCGACGGCGCCTCCTGCGGTGTGTCGGTGTCCATCGGCGGGCAGTCGTCCGACATCGCGCAGGGCGTGGACACGGCGTACGAGAGCCGGGTCGAGGCTGCCGCCGCAGGTGAGGAGGGTGACGAGCTCGACCGGCAGGGCGCCGGCGACCAGGGCCTGATGTTCGGCTATGCCTGCGACGAGACGCCCGAGCTGATGCCGCTGCCCATCCACCTCGCGCACCGCCTCTCGCGCCGCCTGACCCAGGTCCGCAAGGAGGGCACCGTCCCCTACCTGCGGCCCGACGGAAAGACGCAGGTCACCATCGAGTACGACCGCGACCAGCCCGTCCGCCTCGACACCGTCGTCGTCTCCTCGCAGCACGCCGCCGACATCGACCTGGACTCGCTGCTCGCCCCGGACATCCGCGAGTTCGTCGTGGAGCCGGTGCTGGCGCAGCTCGTCGAGGACGGCATCAAGCTGGACACCGAGGGCTACCGGCTGCTGGTGAACCCGACCGGGCGCTTCGAGATCGGCGGCCCGATGGGCGACGCCGGCCTCACCGGCCGCAAGATCATCATCGACACCTACGGAGGCATGGCCCGCCACGGCGGCGGCGCCTTCTCCGGCAAGGACCCGTCGAAGGTCGACCGCAGCGCCGCGTACGCGATGCGCTGGGTCGCCAAGAACGTCGTTGCCGCAGGCCTCGCCGCACGCTGCGAGGTCCAGGTCGCCTACGCGATCGGCAAGGCCGAGCCCGTCGGCCTCTTCGTCGAGACCTTCGGCACCGGCACCCTCTCCGACGAACGCATCCAGGAAGCCGTGACGAGCGTCTTCGACCTGCGCCCCGCCGCGATCATCCGCGACCTCGACCTCCTGCGCCCGATCTACGCCCAGACCGCCGCCTACGGGCACTTCGGCCGCGAGCTGCCGGACTTCACCTGGGAGCGCACCGACCGCGTCCACGCGCTGCGCAAGGCCGCCGGGGTCTGACATGCGCATCGCTGTCACGGGATCCATCGCGACCGATCACCTGTTGACCTTCCCCGGCCGGTTCGCCGAACAGCTGCTGGCGGACCGGCTGGACCGGGTCTCCCTGTCGTTCCTCGCCGACGGACTGGAAGTGCGGCGGGGCGGCGTGGCGGCGAACATCGCGTTCGGCCTGGGCGTACTGGGACTGCACCCCCTGCTGGTGGGCGCCGTGGGCGCGGACTTCGAACCGTACCGGGTGTGGCTGAAGGACCACGGCGTGGACACCGGCTCCGTCCGCGTGAGCGACACCCGCCACACCGCCCGGTTCGTCTGCACCACGGACGCCGACCAGAACCAGATCGCCACCTTCTACGCGGGCGCCATGGCCGAGGCCCGTGAGATCGACCTCCGGGAGGTCGTCGCCCGCGGCGGCCGCCCCGACCTGGTGCTGATCTCACCGGACGACCCCGAGGCCATGCTCCGCCACACCCACACCTGCCGCGCCCTGGGCGTCCCCTTCGCCTCCGACCCCTCGCAGCAGCTGGCCCGGCTGACCCGGGAGGAGGTGCGGGACCTCATCGACGGCGCGCACCGGCTGTTCACCAACGAGTACGAGTCCGCCCTGCTGTGCGAGCGCTCCGGCCTCACCGAGGACGAGGTCCTGAGCCGGGTCGGCTCCTGGATCACCACCCACGGCGAAGCCGGCGTACGGATCCGCGCCGAGGACCGCGAGCCGCTGACCGTGCCCGCCGTGCCGGTACCGGAGGTCGTCGACCCCACCGGCGTCGGCGACGCGTTCCGGGCGGGCTTCCTCGCCGGTACGGCGTGGGGCGTCCCCGAGCGGTACGCGGCCCAGCTGGGCTGCGCCGTCGCCGCGACCGTACTCGGCCACACCGGCACCCAGGAGTACCACCTCTCCCGGGAATCCCTGCTCGCCGCACTGCGGTCCGCGTACGGCCCGGCGAGCGCGACGGAACTGGCCGCGCACCTGAGGAGGCTGCGATGAGACGCTCACTGCGCGCGGAGCTCGCGACCCGCGTGGTCGTCGCGGACGGGGCCATGGGCACGATGCTGCAGGCCGCCGACCCCACGTTGGACGACTTCCTGGGGCTGGAGGGCTGCAACGAGATCCTCAACCTCACGCGCCCCGACATCGTCCGGTCCGTGCACGACGAGTACTTCGCGGTGGGCGTGGACTGCGTCGAGACCAACACCTTCGGCACGAACCTGGCGGCCCTCGCCGAATACGGCGTCGAGGAGCAGGTCTACGAGCTCTCCGAGGCCGGCGCCCGGATCGCCCGCGAGTCGGCGGACGCCTTCACGGCGCGGGACGGCCGGCCCCGCTGGGTGCTGGGTTCCATGGGCCCCGGCACCAAGCTGCCCACCCTCGGCCACGTGGGGTACGAGCCCCTGCGCGAGGCCTACCAGCAGAGCGCGGAAGGCCTGATCCGCGGCGGCGCGGACGCCCTCCTGGTGGAGACCGCCCAGGACCTGCTCCAGACCAAGGCGGCCGTCATCGGTGCCCGCCGCGCCCTGGACTGGTGCGGCGCGGGGGACCTGCCCCTGATCGTGCAGGTGACGGTGGAAGCGACCGGCACGATGCTGCTGGGTTCGGAGATCGGTGCGGCGCTGACGGCCCTGGAGCCGCTCGGCATCGACATGATCGGCCTGAACTGCGCGACCGGCCCCGCGGAGATGAGCGAGCACCTGCGCTACCTGGCGCGCAACGCGCGCATCCCCCTGTCCTGCATGCCGAACGCGGGTCTGCCCGTCCTCGGCAAGAACGGCGCGCACTACCCGCTGTCCGCCCCCGAGCTCGCCGACGCCCAGGAGACCTTCGTCCGCGAGTACGGGCTCTCGCTGGTGGGCGGCTGC
>NZ_JBGWAB010000098.1:0-32019 GCF_041862025.1 Streptomyces sp. AB3(2024) | reverse complement strand
CCCGCCGGCGCCGAGCCGAGCGTCAGCGCGCCCGGGGCGCCGGGCACCAAGCCCACCGCGGTGCCGTCGGCGCCCGCGGGGAACGGCTCGGGCACGGGATCCGGCGAGCCCTCCGCCGCACCCGGCGGATCCGAGCTCGCGCATACTGGCTCTTCCGCGACCACCGTCGCACTCGCCGCCGGAGCCGCCGGGCTCGTCGCCGTCGGGGCCGGAGCCCTGTACACCGTGCGGCGGCGCACCAGCAGCTGAGGACACCCGTGCTCGACCTCGCACCACCCATCAGCCCCCTCACGCCCGGGTTCGCCCGGGCGTGGCGGGGCTTGTGGTGGTGGCTCTCACGCCGCGAGCGGTCCGCGTCGCCGACGGCCGGGCCCGACGCCCGCCCGAACGCGTCCCGGTACGCGTACACCTACGACCACGCCCACCCCCTCGGCCCGGACGCCGGCGGGGACGCGCCCCCGCGCCCGCCGACCGTCTCCGAGCTCTACCACGCGCACCGCCTCGCCATGGTGCGCCTGGCGGTGCTCCTCGTCGACGACCCGGGCACCGCGGAGGACGTCGTACAGGACGCCTTCACCGCCCTGTACCGCCGCTACGGGGAGGAGATCACGGAGGTGGACAACGCCCTGGGCTACCTGCGCACCGCCGTCGTGAACACCTCGCGCTCGGTGCTGCGCCGCCGCCGCACCGCCAGGGCCTGGATCCCGCCCGTGACCGCCGACATCCCCTCCGCCGAGGCCTCCGTCGTCCTGGGGGAGGCCCACCGCGAGGTGCTGGCCGCGTTGCGCGGGCTGACGCCGCGCCGCCGCCAGGTCCTGGTGCTGCGCTACTGGGCCGACCTCAGCGAGGCGGAGATAGCCGACACCCTCGGCATCAGCCGCGGTGCGGTGAAGTCCAACGCGAGCCGCGCGCTGGACGCACTCGAACGGATTCTGGAGGGACGGGTATGACCCGCGTTACGGGTACCACGCCCGAGGGCGAACGCCCCGTGGAGCGGCTGCTGCGCGAGGCCCTGACGGCCCGGGCGCAGGAGGTCACGGTCGTCACGCTGCGCCCCGCCGACCCGCCGGGACCACACCTGCGCCGGCTGTCCCTGCGCACTCCCTGGGTGCGGCGCTCGGCATGGACCCTCGCGGGCCTGTCCGGCCTGGCGGCGGCGGCCCTCGCCGGGTTCCTGGTCCTCGGGCCCGACCCGGCCGGGCCCCGGCCGGTGCCGCCCGCCTCGCCGCCCGAGTTCACCTCGCCGACGCCCTCGGGTTCCCCGCAGCCGAGCGCGCCCCCCTCGGCTTCCGTGTCGCCGCCGCCGACCTCCGCGCCGTCGCGGACCCCGTCCGCCGGGCCGGCCTCCGGCGCGACCCCTTCGCGAGCGCCCCGCACGGCCCCGCCGACCACACCCGCGGGCGGGGAGCCGGGCACGGGCTCCGGCATGGTCTCCGCCTCCCCGTCCACCCTCCGCACCGCGGGCAGCGCACCGTCCCCGACCCCGCCGGGCAACTAGCCGGAGGCCGTTGCCTTACCGATCATGGAGTCTGTCGATCGAACGGGCGTCTCGATCGGGTGATCGCGGGCACTGCCCGGCATGAGAGCAGGGCCTGGCGGTATGCGGGGCAAAACGAGGGGAGCGGACGGCCGCGCGCTGCTACGGTCGGGCGCCATGAGCTGGCTCCCCGAGAACTTCGTCCATCCCGTCCTGGTACCGCTGCCGGGCAGTGGTCATCACCTGCGGCCGATCCGGGAGGCGGACGCCCCGCTCGACTATCCGGCTGTGATGGGTTCGCGCGAGCGGCTGTGGACCCTCTTCGGCCCGGCCTGGGGCTGGCCCGCGGCCACCATGACCTACGAGGCCGACCAGGCCGACCTGTTGCGGCACGAGAAGGAGATCGCCTCACACCAGTCTTTCAACTACGCGCTGTTCGACGCTGCGGAGACAGCCCTGCTCGGCTGCGTCTACATCGACCCGCCGGAGAGGGCCGGCGCGGACGGCGAGATCTCCTGGTGGGTGGTGGACGAGCTGGTGGACAGCAAGGTCGAGCAGGCCCTCGACGAGCTGGTGCCGCAGTGGATCGCCGCCGACTGGCCGTTCGAGCAGCCGCGCTTCCTCGGCCGCGAGGTCTCCTGGTCGGACTGGCTCGCCCTGCCGGAACACCCCGACGCGTAAGTTCCGGGCATGAGAACAGGGCCCCTTGGTGGCTCGGTAGGTGTCTACGCCGGCGAGTTTTCCAAGAGGCCCTGTTGTCGCGGTTCTACGCCTTCGTTCAGGCTGGGTCCAGTCCACACACCCCGTCGTGTGACTGTCTCGCGCACCGGTTCGGGAACGCCGCGGACGACGGGGCGCGCGAGCGGCGCTACCCCACCGACATGACGGACGCGGGTGGGCAGTGGTCCGTCCGCTGCTGCCGGTGCCCGGCCTAGGTCCTGTCCGGCGGATCATGTGACGGTCGCCTCGTGGGAGGGTCATTGTTCGGTTTGTGGGGCGGGGCGATCTGACGAATGACGAGTGGGCGCGACTTGCGCCCCATCTGCCGAAGTCCGGAGACCGGGGCGGGCGTTGGAGTGACCACCGAACAGTGATCAACGGGATCTTGTTCCGGATCCGCACAGGAGTCCCTTGGCGGGATCTGCCGAACCGGTTCGGGAGCCGGAAAACCGCCTATGAGCGTCACCGTCGGTGGTCGGCGGACGGCACCTGGGATCGGATCGTGCAAGCCGTCCAGGCCGATGCCGACGCCCGGGGTCAGATCGACTGGAGCATGGTGAGCGTGGACTCCACCTCGTGCCGAGCCCATCGGCACGCTGCCGGAGCTCCGCGCAGGACGCCGCGAGTTCCCAAGCGGAGATCAACACCTCGGCAGCACCGCCCCGACGAAGGACTCGGCCGTTCGCGGGGCGGCCTGACCTCCAAGATCCACTCTGCCGGGGAAGGCGGTCTCCGCCCTCTGTCGCTGCTGATCACTCCTGGTCAGTGGGGCGACAGCCCGCAGCTGATCCCAGTCCTCGAACGCATCCGGGTAAAGTGCCTCGGCGGTGGGCATCCACGCACTCGTCCCGACCACTTGGGCGGCGGTAAGGCATACAGCTCACGCCGTAATCGCCGTTACCTACGCAGACGCCGGATCAAACACACCATCCCGGAACCGAAGGACCAGCGAGCCAACCGCAGGCGCCGAGGAAGCCGAGGAGGCCGGCCAGCGGGCTTTGACAAGGAGAGATACAAGCGCCGCAACGAGGTCGAGCGCACGATCAACCGGCTCAAGCACTTCCGCGCCGTGGCTACGCGCTACGACAAGCGCGCCTACGTCTTCCACGGCACTGTCACCGTGGCATCCCTCCGCCTGTGGCTCAGCCCGTGATCGGGCGGATAAAACGGTGGCCGCCTGATTCGCTTCCCTGCCACGATCTGGGGGTGACCACGTTGTTCCTGATGGTCGGCCTGCCAGGGGCCGGAAAGACCACACGGGCTCGGCAGCTCGCCGCAGAGCACGGCGCGCTGCGCCTGACGCCCGACGACTGGATGATCCCCCTGTTCGGCGAGGCGGAGGCGGACGGGAAGCGCGACGTGCTGGAGGGGCGCATGCTCTGGCTCGCCCTGGAGGCGGTCAGACTGGGCACCAACGTCGTCGTGGACTACGGCTGCTGGTCCCGGGACGAACGGTCCGCGATCCGCTGGCTTGTGGAGGCCGAGGGGGCGTGCTTCCGCATGGTCTACCTGCCGGTGGACGAGGAGACCCAACGCGCCCGGATCGCCCACCGCTGGGCGACCACCCCCGAGGAGACGTTGCCGATGTCCGAGGCCGACATCCTGCACGGGCGCGCGTATTTCGAGGAGCCCGACGCGGCGGAGCTGGAGGCCCGCGGGGACGCCAGCCCGCCGCCCAGGTGGGTCGACTGGCGGGAGTGGGCCGCCGACCGGTGGCCGTCGTTCGGGTGACTGCTGCGGCCCACGGCAGCTCAGCCGTACTGGGCGTGCCTGCACCAGCCCGAGATGCCCCGCCGGGCAGCCCCTAGTGCCAGCCTGTGCATTCACGGTTTGAGACATCGAGCCAGACACAGGCACGGGCCTGGACGGTCCCGTCAACCATGTTGCCCCAGCTGTTCGAAGACTTGGCGGTCCAGAATTGGTAGGTGGTTGCGTTCTCGACCATGAACGTATAGCCGGTCCCGTTCACCAGACGTGCCCAGTTCGCGCCGCAGGCGCGGCTGTATCTCAGCTCGATGCGCCCCGCCCGGGTGGACACTGCTTCGGCTGTGGTGGCATCGGCGTTGCAGCCAGCTGCGATGGGGTCCTGTCCATCGCACGTGGACCCATAGCAGCTGGCGCTCGCCCTTAGCGGTGCCGCCTCGTGTCCGTCGCCCGCTGCAGCGGCAACCCCGCTCATGGGGGCCGCCACCAGGCATAAAGCCGCTGCAAGCACGCCCAGATATGTCCTCTTCATGATCGAATCTCACTTCGCTCTCGGCTGTCGTGAACGGGTTCAGGATGATGGCAAGGCACTCGTTGTGTCAGTGCGCAATCACGACAGATTCCGCGGCATCGCGTTCACAGCGTCCAGCACGACCAGCACGTCCAGCACGACCAGCTCGGCCGTCTCGTACGAAGCGACCGTGCTGGTCGCAGCCATCAACGGATGGCTGCGACCAGCATGTCTGCAACAAGCCCCAGGGCGTGTGTCTCCCGGACCTGGCTGTGAATCCGTCAGCAGTGGCCGTACCCAGTCCGTTGCTGGAGGGCAACTCGCCCGACAGGTCTCGGGAGGTCATGGCCCGGTGCACGGGGCCGGGTCAAGCGGAACAGCCTCGGGCGTGATGGTGCGGTCGCACCGGTCGCAGAGCACCACCACACGGCACCGGCTGCCTCTGGGACACCGGCCGCGTCCTGGGCGGCTTCCGGTCAGTCGGGTTCTGACGGCCTCCGGCCGGGTTCTTCGGTCTCCCGGGACCAATGCGCGGAACACGCATGCTTGCCATGACGCTCTCGAAGGCCGGCGCGTCTCCCGCCTGCCCTCCGGTGACGCTGAGGGCCAGAGGCCGTGCACGGCTGTCGCGGGGGAGTTCGACTTTCGTGCTCGGGCCGCCACGGGACCGTCCAAGCTCATGATTGTCAGGTTCGGCCCGGTCCGCGCCCCTCTTCCCCTGGCGCCGGCGGCGTGCCGGTGGGCGCGGCAGACGGTGGAGTCCACCGATACGGTCCAGCCGATGTCGTCAGCGTCGTCGGCTGCTGCCGGGAGCGCGGCCAGGATCCGGTCCCCATTGCATCAGTGGTCACGAAGCGGACAGACGCATCCGACCGACCGGCCATCGGATCAGAGACACGCTCCAGCCGACCGGCCCCCGCCCCTCTCCCGCGTCACCGCGGTCCGGCGCCCCGCCCGTCAGGGAGACGGGGCCCGGCCCCGGGTGTTCTCGACCGCCGCGACCAGGGGGGCCAGTTCCGGCCTGAGCGCCGCCTCGTCGAGGGCTTCGCGCAGGGCCGTGTCGTTCGTGGGGCGGGCCTCGGCCAGGAGGGCCAGGCCCGCCGCGCTCACGTCGGTGTAGATGCCCCGGCGGTCGGTGTCGCAGATGTAGCGGTTCAGCAGTCCGCGGTCCTCCAGCCTGCTGACCAGCCGGGTCGTCGCGCTCTGGCTGAGTACCACCGACTCCGCCACCTGGTGCATCCGCAGGTGGCCCCCCGGCCCGCTGTGCTGGCGGCTGAGCACGTCCAGCAGCGAGTACTCGCGCACGCTCAGCCCGTGCCCCGTCTGGAGCGCCCGCTCGATGTGCGCCTCGATCCGGCCGTGCAGGAGGGAGAGGGCGCACCAGCCCTGGGCGAGGCCCGTGAGTGCGCTGTCCGTGGCCGTCATGGGCTCCTCCGTCTGGTGTGCCGTGCGTACCGCCAGGATAGGCCACCCCGCAATAGCCCGCGCTTGCAAATATCCCGCGTCTGCAATTAATGTGGACGAAGGCAAACGGCGAACGCAACATCATGCGGTCCGCCCCTCGTACCCCCCACCACCCACCCCCTGAAGGGCACCTCCTCATGCCTCTCGCCCTCCTCGCCCTCGCCATCGGAGCCTTCGGGATCGGCACCACCGAGTTCGTGATCATGGGCCTGCTGCCCGAGGTAGCCGCCGGCTACGGCGTCTCCATCCCGACCGCCGGCTTCCTGGTCACCGGTTACGCCCTCGGCGTCGTCCTGGGTGCCCCACTGATGACCGTCCTCGGCACACGTGTCCCCCGCAAGCGCATGCTGATGCTGCTCATGGGCCTCTTCGTCGCGGGCAACGTGCTCTCCGCACTCGCCCCCGCCTTCGGCGTCATGCTCGCCGGACGCGTGGTCGCCTCCCTCGCCCACGGTGCCTTCTTCGGCATCGGAGCGGTCGTCGCCGCCGGACTCGTCGCCCCCGACCGGAAGGCCGGCGCGATCGCGATGATGTTCACCGGCCTGACCGTGGCCAACGTCGTCGGAGTCCCGCTCGGCACCCTCGTCGGGCAGACCCTCGGCTGGCGCGTCACCTTCCTGCTCGTCGCCGCGCTCGGAGTGATCGGCCTGCTCGGCATCGCCCGGCTGGTCCCCGACCTCCCCCGCCCCGAGGGGGTCCGCATCCGCCACGAGCTGGCCGCCTTCCGCAACGCCCAGGTGCTGCTCGCGATGGGAATGACCGTCCTCGGCTTCGGCGGGGTGTTCGCCGCCATCACCTACATCACCCCGATGATGACCGACGTCGCCGGCTTCGCCGACACCTCCGTCACCTGGCTGCTCGTCCTCCTCGGCCTGGGCATGGTCGCCGGCAACCTGGTCGGAGGCCGGTTCGCCGACCGGGCCCTGATGCCGATGCTGTACACGTCCCTGGGCGCGCTGGCCGTCGTACTGGCCCTGTTCACCCTCACCGCCCACACCAGGACCGGCGCCGCCGCCACCCTCTTCCTCATCGGCGCCCTCGGCTTCGCGACCGTGCCCCCGCTGCAGAAGCGGGTTCTCGACCAGGCCGCCGGAGCCCCCACCCTGGCCTCCGCCGTCAACATCGGCGCCTTCAACCTCGGCAACGCCCTCGCCGCCTGGCTCGGCGGCCTCGTGATCGCCGCCGGCCTGGGCTGGACCGCCCCGAACTGGGTCGGCGCGGCGCTCGCAGCCTCCGCCCTCGTCCTCGCCCTCGTCTCCGGAGCGCTGGAGCGCCGTACGGGACGCGGCGCGACCGCGAGCCGGACCGTCGCCCCCGGGGCCCCGGCCGCCGGCACCCCCGCCGCCGCCCACCACTGATCCCCTTCCAGGAGCACCACCATGTCCCGTACCGCCACCGCCCCCCGTACCGCGGTCGCCCCGCTGACCACCGGGGACGCCGAACTGCTCGTCGCCACGGCCACGGCCGCCGCCGAAGCCGCCGGGGTCACGGTCAGCGTCACCGTCCTGGACGCGGGCGGCCACCCGCTGGCCTTCCGCCGCGACGACCGGGCCGTCCTGATCTCCGGCGAGACCAGCACCCGCAAGGCGTTCACCGCCCTCCAGCTGAACGCCCCCACGGCCGACCTCGTCGACGCCGTCCAGCCCGGCGGCCCCTTCCACACCCTGCCCACCGCCCTCGACCGGCCGCTGCTCTTCATCGCCGGCGGGCTGCCCGTCCACCGCGACGACCGCCTCGTCGGGGCCATCGGCGTCGGCGGCGGGGCCCCCGAACAGGACCACGGCTTCGCCGCCGAGGCCATCGAGGCCCTGGGCTGAGCCCCGGCCCTCGGGTCGCGCCCCCGTGCCCCCCGTGCCAGGTTGGTACGGGGGACACGGCGGCAGGACGGGTGTGACATGCGGCAACGGACGAGGCGGCTCCGGCGGGGCCGGGCCCTGGCGACGGCGGCGGCCGCCGCGCTGGTCACCCTCGCGGTGCCCGCCTGTTCCGCCGGAGCCCAGCCGTCCGGGGCCGGCCCCAAGAGCGCCGGCGCCACCGGATCCGCACCCTCCCCGGCGGCGAGCCCCGCCGAACCGCCCTCACCCCCGCCGTCCGCCTACCCGCTCTCCACGGCCCCGCGCACCGTCCCGGCCGTACGGGAACACCGGCCCGCCCGCGGCCCCGGCTGGAAGCCCGCCCCGGCGGCACGGGTCGTCGTGGCCCCCGCGGACAGCGCGGCCCTGTCCGACGAGGCGAAACTGCTCGCCGGCGAGCTGAAGCTCGGCTACGCGCAGTCGAACGAGCCGGGCCCCGGCGACGTCCAGCTCGCCCTCGCCCCGAAGGGCTCCGGCCCGCCCGAGTCGTACACCCTCACCGTCGGGGGCGGCCGGGTCCGGATCACCGGCCCCGACGAGGCGGGCGTCTTCTACGGGACCCGCACCCTCAAGCAGGAGATACGCGGAGCCGGCACGGCCCCCGAGGGCACGGTCGAGGACGCCCCCGCCAAACCCCAGCGCGGCCTCAACCTGGACATCGCCCGCAAGAACTTCACCCCCGCCTGGATAGAGAACCGGCTGCGCGAGATGGCCGACCTCAAGCTCAACCAGCTGGGCCTGCACTTCTCCGACGACCAGGCCTTCCGGATCCAGTCCGACACCCACCCGGAGATCGTCTCCACCCCACACCTCACCAAGGCCGACGTACGCGGGATCAACGCCCTCGCCGCACGCCTGCACATCGCGGTCGTCCCCGAGATCGACTCGCCCGGACACCTCGGCGCGGTACTGCGCGCACACCCCGAACTCCAGCTGCGCGACGTGAACGGCCGGGCCGTCAAGGGCGCGGTGGACATAGCGAACCCCGCATCCGCCCGCCTCGTGGACGAACTGCTGCGCGAGTACCTGCCGTTGTTCCCCGCCGGGGCCTGGCACCTGGGCGCCGACGAGTACCAGGCACTGGTCGTCCGCGACCCGCAGGCCTCCTTCCCGAAGCTCGCGGCCGCCGCCCGCGCCCGCTACGGGCCCTCCGCGCGGGTCCAGGACCTGGCGACGGGCTGGCTCAACGACCGGGCGGCCGTGGTCCGCCCGTCGGGCAAGACCCTCAAGGCCTGGAACGACGGATTCTTCCGGGGCGGCGTCGCCACCGCGGCCCCGGACCTCCAGGTCGAGTACTGGACCGGCAAGGAGATCGGCGCCCGGCCGCCGCTGGAGTACCTGAGCGCGGGCCGCAAGGTCGTCAACCTCAACGACGAGTACCTCTACTACGTGCTGGGCCAGCCCAACCAGTTCACGTACCCGACCGGCCGGCGGATCTACGAGGAGTGGACCCCGCGGGTGCTGCGCGGCACCACCGCCGTCCCGGCCCGTTACGACGCGCAGATCCTCGGCGGCCGGCTCGCCGTCTGGGCCGACCTGGCCGGTGCGCAGACCCAGGAGCAGGTGGCCGCGGGCATCCGGCTCCCCCTGGCCGCCGTGTCCCAGAAGCTCTGGGACGCCCGCACGCCGCAGGCCTCCTGGGCAGACTTCCGGGCCCTCGCCGACCGTGTCGGCTGATCCGCCGCCGTACGGCCCCGTCACCCTCCGGCCGTGTGAAGGCCGTTGATCCGCGGGGGGACTGGCCGGATCGGCACGGAACCGCAGGCCGGGCCGGCGGTCGTTCCCGGAGCGGGGGAGGGCGGGGACGGCCCGGTGCCGGGGTCCGGCCCCGGCGCGGGTGACGCCGGGGTCTCCCGTCGTGGCAGCGTGCGGGCCTGCGGGGCCGGAGCCGGAGGCGATGTGGCGTCCGTAGACCTCTGCGGTGCGAGTGGGGGAAGGCGCGCGCGGGCTCCCGGCGCGGCGCATCGGGCTCGTGTTCGATCGGGCTTGAATGTGGTCGGCCGTCAGGGCAAACGCTCCTGAGACGGAGATCGCCGGATCGAGCTAATGCCATCGGCCCCACAACGATCACCGGTTCCGCCGCCGTTACTGTTTCCACGGATTCGGGCGGACTCCCCGGATGTCCGTCCCTTTTGCTCCTGTTCGTCTTTCTTCCTCTTTTCACCGGTTGACCACCCCGCCCGTGTGCGACGACGGTCACCGCCCCCGCGAAGGAGAGCTCGCCCGATGACCGTTGACGCCAGCACGGAGGCGCAGCCCGCTCCGCCCCGGCAGTCCAGCCTGGGTACGGCGGCCGCCCGCAACCTTGCCACCACCACCAAGTCCGCCCCGCAGATGCAGGAGATCACCTCCCGCTGGCTGCTGCGGACGCTCCCCTGGGTCGAGACCAAGGGCGGCACCTACCGGGTGAACCGCCGCCTCAGCTACACCGTGGGCGACGGCCGCATCGAGTTCGTCCAGGACGGCGCCACCGTCCGGGTGATCCCCCGGGAACTCGGCGAACTCGCCCTGCTGCGGGGCTTCGACGACGTCGAGGTGCTGAACGCGCTCGCCGCCCGCTGCGTCCAGCGTGACTTCGGGCCCGGTGAGGTCCTGGTCCAGCGCGGTACCCCGGCCGACCGGATCCACCTGATCGCCCACGGCAGGATCGCCCAGACCTCGGTCGGCAAGTACGGCGACGAGGTCGCCATCGCCGTCCTCGCCGACGGCGACCGGTTCGGCGAGAACGCCCTGCTGGACGCCGACGCCGAATGGGACTACAGCGCCACCGCCGAGACCGCGGGCACCCTGCTCAGCCTCTCCCGCGCCGACTTCGCCTCCGTACTTTCCAACGCGCCGCAACTCCAGGCGCACGTACAGCAGTTCAGCAGCCTGCCCCGGCAGCGGCAGAACAAGCACGGCGAGGCCGAGATCGCCATGTCCGCCGGCCACACCGGCGAGCCCGAGCTGCCCGGCACCTTCGTCGACTACGAGCTCAACCCGCGCGAGTACGAACTCTCCATCGCGCAAACGGTCCTGCGGGTCCACACCCGCGTCGTCGACCTCTACAACGGCCCGCACAACCAGACCGAGGAACAGCTCAGGCTCACCATCGAGGCGCTCCGCGAGCGCCAGGAGCACGAGCTGATCAACAACCGCGAGTTCGGTCTGCTGCACAACGCCTCCTTCAAGCAGCGGATCCAGACCCACTCCGGCCCGCCCACCCCGGACGACCTCGACGAACTGCTCTGCCGCCGGCGCGGCACCAAGCTGTTCTTCGCCCACCCGCGGACCATCGCGGCCATCGGGCGCGAGCTCAACGCCCGCGGGCTCTACCCGGACCACGTCGACCTCGGCGGTCAGCAGGTACCGGCCTGGCGCGGTGTCCCGATCCTGCCGTGCAACAAGATCCCGATCAGCAAGGACAACACCAGCTCGATCCTCGCCATGCGCACCGGCGAGGACAACCAGGGCGTCGTCGGTCTGCGCCAGACCGGTCTGCCGGAGGAGTACGAACCGGGCCTGTCGGTGCGGTTCATGGGGATCGACGAGCAGGCGATCATCTCCTACCTGGTCACCACGTACTACTCCGCCGCCATCCTCGTCCCCGACGCGCTCGGCGTGCTGGAGAACGTGCAGATCGCGCGCAGCCGCGACTAGGGCGTGACCCGGCGGGCCGGGCCGGACCCGGGCCGTCCGGCCCCGGCCCGCCGCGCCGGACGCCCCCTCGGGGGTGTCCGGCGCGCACGTTCCTCAGGAGCCCGTCCGGTCCGGAGCGCCGGGCCCGGTGACCGGGGCCCACCCGCCCCGCCCGCACGGCTGCGGCTGCGGCCCCGGGCCTTCCCGGGCAGCCCCGTGCAGGCCCGCCCCGCGCCACTGCAGCCTGCCCGAGCGGTGTCGTGCCGAGCGGTGTCGTGCCGAGCGGTGTCGTGCCGAGCGGTGCCCGCGGGCGCGGAACCGCCCCGTGCCCCTGCGCGTGCCCGAGATCCGGAACCGCACACTCATCTCACTTAGGAGCCATGGATGCCCGACTCCGGGACGTTCCCCCTGCGGTCGGCCCTTCCCGGCACCGCTCTCCGGCCGCCCCTGCCTGCCGGCCCGGCACTGCCCTTCGGGCCCGCCGCCGGGACCTCCGTCCCGGGGGCGGACGCGGCCGCGCCGGCCGTGGAGGGCGCGGGCGGCGACCTCGCCGCCGAGGCGGCGCGGGAGGCCGGGACGGTCCCGGGCCCCAACCCCGCCCTGGACCGCATCGTCCGCGGCCCGAGCGGCATGGGGACGTCAGGGCTGCACCCCGCCCGGCGCGCACGGCCGCCCGTCCCGCCCGTCCCGCCCGCCGCGGCGGCCGCTCCGGCGGAGGGCCGTCCGATCCCCGGCCTCTACCACCACCCCGTGCCGGAGCCCGACCCCGTCCGGGTGGCGGAGGTCAGCCGGCGGATCAAGCGGTGGGCGGTGGACGAGGTCGAGGCCTACCCCCCGGAGTGGGAGGACCAGTTCGACGGCTTCTCCGTGGGCCGCTACATGGTCGCCTGCCACCCGGACGCCCCGACCGTCGACCACCTGATGATCGCCACCCGGCTGATGGTCGCCGAGAACGTCGTCGACGACGTCTACTGCGAGGACCACGGAGGCTCGCCGGTCGGCCTGGGCGGAAGGCTTCTGCTCGCCCACACCGCCCTGGACCCCCTCCACACGACGGCGGAGTACCAGCCGGTGTGGGCCGAGTCGCTGCTCTCGGACGCCGCCCGCCGTTCCTACCGTTCGGCCATGGCGTACTTCTCCGAGGCCGCCACCCCGTCCCAGGCGGACCGGTTCCGGCACGACATGGCCCGGCTCCACATGGGGTACCTCGCCGAGGCGGCGTGGGCGCAGACGGACTACACGCCGCAGGTGTGGGAGTACCTGTCGATGCGGCAGTTCAACAACTTCCGCCCCTGCCCCACCATCACCGACACGGTCGGCGGCTACGAGCTCCCGCCGGACCTGCACGCCCTGCCCGCCCTTCAGCGGGTCATCGCGCTGGCCGGCAACGCCACCACCATCTCGAACGACCTCTACTCCTACACCAAGGAGCTCAAGAGCCCCGGAAAACACCTGAACCTGCCCGTGGTGATCGCCGAGCAGGAAGGTCTCTCCGACAAGGAGGGCTACCTGAAGGCGGTCGAGGTCCACAACGAGCTCATGCACGAGTTCGAGAGCGAGGCCGCCGCGCTGGCCGCCTCCTGGCCCGACCCGCGCCTGCTGCGCTTCCTGCGGGGCGTGGCCGTCTGGGTCGACGGCAACCACTACTGGCACATGACCAACACCTACCGCTACAGCTTGCCCGACTTCTGGTAAGAGGAATGGACTTATCTGTGACCACTGAGATCACCCCCACCCTTGGCGCCACCGCCTTCATCCCGGCCCCGGCGACGCCCTACCAGGGCGACATCGCCCGGTACTGGAACGAAGAGGCCCGGCCGGTGAACCTGCGTCTCGGCGATGTCGACGGCCTCTACCACCACCACTACGGCGTGGGCCCCGTCGCCACGGAGGCCCTCGGGGACCCCGCCGACAGCGCGTACGAGAAGAAGCTGGTCGCCGAGCTGCACCGGCTGGAGTCGGCCCAGACCGACGTACTGCTCGACGGCCTGGGAGCCCTCGGGCACGACGGCACGCTGGTCGACGCCGGCTGCGGCCGAGGCGGTTCGATGGTGATGGCCCACCAGCGCTTCGGGTGCAAGGTGGAGGGCGTCACCCTGTCGGCCAAGCAGGCCGACTTCGCCAACCAGCGCGCGCGTGAGCTCGGCATTTCGGACCACGTCCGCGCCCGCGTCTGCAACATGCTCGACACCCCCCTGGAGAGCGGCTCGGCGTCCGCCTCCTGGAACAACGAGTCCAGCATGTACGTCGACCTGCACGACCTGATGTCCGAACACTCCCGGATCCTCAAGGTCGGCGGCCGCTACGTGACCATCACCGGCTGCTGGAACCCGAAGTACGGCCAGCCGTCGAAGTGGGTCTCGCAGATCAACGCCCACTTCGAGTGCAACATCCACTCGCGGCGCGAGTACCTGCGTGCCATGGCCGACAACCGGCTGGTCCCGCAGACCGTCATCGACCTCACCCCGGACACGCTGCCGTACTGGCGGCTGCGCGCCACGTCCTCCCTGGTGACGGGCATCGAGGAGGCGTTCATCAAGTCCTACGAGGACGGCTCGTTCCAGTACGTCCTGATCGCCGCCGACCGCGTCTGACGCCCGGTCCGGGCCCGCGATCCGACGGGCCCGGACCGGCTGGACGGCTGCCTACCAGATGGAGTTGACCCACTCCGGGTGGTCGATGAACGGGTTGCGGTTGTGCTGGTAGGTGTCGTAGATGACCTGGTTGCGGCGCTGCTCGAAGGCGTCCGGCGGGTCCTGCTGGCTCCACTGCTTCAGCACGCTGATCCGGCCTATCGCGGGCGCGGTGCCGTTGTTGACCTTGTCGTTGACCTCCAGGTCGGCGAAGCCGTCACCGCCGTCGTAGCGCACCGCCATGTACAGCAGCATCCGCGCGACGTCGCCCTTGACCGCGTCCCGCGGCTCGAAGGAGTCGGCGTCGGTGTAGCTTCCGGGGGCCTCCGCCACCGGGCTGCCGCCCATGTCGAAGTCCTTGTTGCCGCGCGTGCTGTTGACGGTGACGTCCTCGGGGCGCAGGTGGTGCAGATCGGTGCCCGGGCCGGTCGCGGTGCCGAAGTCGCCGTGGCTCTTGGCCCAGACGTGCTCGCGGTTCCAGTCGTTGACGCCGCCGCCGTTGCTCGACTTGGACTGGGAACGGCCGGAGTAGACGAGGATCACGTTGTTGGGGTTCGCCGGGTCCTGGTCGGTCACCTTCAGCGCGTTCCACACGCCGTCGTAGGTGACCTTGGACTGGTTCTTGATGATGTTGTGCAGGGCCGTCTTCAGCGCGGCGCCGGTCTTGCCCTCGGCGGCGGCGTAGTACGCGTCGACCGTGGTGGCCGGGGCGGCCGAGGCGGTGTGGGGTGCCGCCGTCCGCTGGCCCGCCGAGGCGGTGGCCGGTACGAGCAACAGCGCGGCGGCCGCCGCGGCGGCCGCCCAAGGGGTCGTACGGGAGATTCTCATGACGTGGGGGACACCTCTCCACACGCACCGTCCCCACCGTGGCAGTCGGCGGGGTGTCAGGTGGCAGAGCGAGAGTCACATTGTCATGTGCCCAACAGGTAAAGGCCATGTGTCGGGGGTGCGGACCTTGGGGTTTGCCGTCCGGCCGGCTCGGGCACGGTAGCCGTGGCCTCGGAAGGGCCGAGGCGACCGTGAACAGTCCTACCGGGAGCAGCCCATGACAGCGAAGATCCTCATCGTGACCGGCGACGCGGCGGAGTCGCTGGAGGTCCTCTACCCCTACCAGCGCCTGCGCGAGGAGGGGTACGAGGTGCACATCGCGGCCCCCTCGGTCAAGAAGCTGCGCTTCGTCGTGCACGACTTCGAGGAGGGCTTCGACACCTACACGGAGAAGCCCGGCTACACCTGGCCGGCCGACATCGCCTTCGCCGACGTCGTCCCCGGGGAGTACGCCGCCGTGGTCGTCCCGGGCGGGCGGGCGCCGGAGTACCTGCGCAACGACCCCGACGTACGGCGGATCCTGGCCGCCTTCGCGGGGGCCGACAAGCCGATCGCGCAGATCTGCCACGGACCGCTGATCACCGCCGCGAGCGGGGTCCTGGACGGCCGCCGGGTCACCGCCTATCCGGCACTGGAGCCGGACATGAAGGCGGCGGGGGCCGGTTTCGAGGACTCCGAGGCCGTGGTCGACGGAACCCTCGTCTCCGCCCGCGCGTGGCCCGACCACTCCGCGTGGATGAGGGAGTTCCTCACGGTCCTGCGGGCCAAGGCGCCGCTGGCGTAGCGGTCAGCCGGCCCCTTCGAGGTTGGCGCACATGCGGGCGAGGACAGTGACGGCGCCGAGGTACTCCTCGTCGGTGACGCCGGCGGCCGTGCGGTCCCGGGCCGCCATGACGAGCCGTTCGGCGTCCGCGTGACCCCGGTCTCCCGAGGCGGTGAGCGCGTACGTCCCGGCGCCCGGGTCGAGGGCGATCCAGCCGCGGGCGGTCAGGCCGGAGGCGACCTCGTCGAGGGTGATCGCGTCCTGGCCCCAGAAGGGGAGCAGGCGCGCGGTGAGGCCGGCGGGGTCCTGCGGGCCGTCGCCGGCGAGTGTGTGCAGGACCTGCCAGTGGCGCCGGGTGAGGTCGCTCGCCGCGAGCGCCCCGTCGAACTCCCGGTTGATCAGGTCGTCGAGGTGCTTGAGGTAGTAGCCGATCGGCTTGAGCCGCGACGGGGTGGTCATGGCCGCCCGCCCCCTCCATAAATATGTAAAGTGACAAGTAATTGTTGATGAGTATGCATCTGGAGGCGGGCATGGGCAAGGCTGGCGGGGGCGCGGACGTGCGCGCGGCCGTCCCGCGGACCGATGGCGCGCCGACCGATGGCGCGCCGACAGATGGCGCGCGGGGCGAGGTCGCGCGGGACGAGGTCGTGCAGACCGACGTGGTGCGGACCGACGTGGTGCGGATCGAGCGGGCCATGGTCTCGATGCGGCGCAGTGTCACCCGGCGTACCCTCGCCCGCCTCGCCGGAGCCGGTGCGGACCAGGGCGGCGGTCCGGCGTTCGACGTCCTGGACGTGGTGGAGGCGGCCGAGGAGGCGGGGGAGCCGGTGGGCGTACGGGGGGTGGCCGACGCCCTGCGCGTCGATCAGCCCCGGGCCAGCCGTCTGGTGACGGCGGCGGTGGCGGCGGGCTGGGTGCGGCGGGGCGCCGACCAGACGGACGGACGGCGGGCGCCCCTGGCCGTCACGCCCGCCGGGCGCGCGGCGCTGGACGAGGCGCACGCGCTGCGGCGGGCGGTGGTGGAGCGGGTGACGGCGGACTGGTCGGACGGGGAGCGGGCCGAGTTCGCCCGGCTGTTCGCGCGCTTCACGGAGGGGTTCCGGGAGCTGGGGCGCGACCGCTGAGCCCCGCCGTCCGCGGCGTCGGGGAGCGTCAGCTGCCGGTAGTGACCTGGGGCGCCGGCTCGTACTTGTAGTTCGCCGGTCCGAAGTTCTTCTTCACGGCCGCTTCCCAAGAGCCGTCCGAGACCATCTTGGTGAGCGCCGTGTTGATCTTGCGCTGGAGGTCGTTGTTGCCCTTCTTGACGCCGATGCCGTAGTTCTCGTTGCTCAGACGCAGGCCGACCAGCTTGAACTTGCCCTCGTTGCCCTTCCTGGCCGAGTACCCGGCGAGGATGGAGTTGTCCGTGGTCATGGCGTCGACGAGGCCGTCCTGGAGCGCGACGATGCACTCCGAGTAGCCGCCGAGCTCCAGCACGCTCGCCTTGGGCGCGAGGTTGTTCTTGACGTTCTCGGCGGAGGTCGAGCCCGTCACCGAGCACAGCCTCTTGGTGTTGAGGTCCTCGCCCTTGGTGATCGAGCCGTCGTCGGCGCGGACCAGCAGGTCCTGGTGCGCGACGAAGTACGGACCGGCGAAGTCGACCTTCTCCTGCCGCTTCGCGTTGATCGAGTAGCTCGCGGCGACGAACTGGACCTCGTTGTACTGGAGCAGCAGCTCCCGGTCGGAGCTGTACACCTGCTTGAACTCGATCTCGTTCGGCTTGTAGCCGAGCTCCTTGGCGATGTACGTGGCGACGTCGACGTCGAAACCGGTGAAGGTGCCGTCCGCCTCGCGCATCCCGATGCCCGGCTGGTCGAACTTGATGCCGATGGAGATGGGCTCCTTCGGGGCGTCACCACCACAGCCGGAGGCGGTGGCGGCGAGGGCGATCACTACGGCGACCGCGCCGGCCTTGGGAACCTTCATGCTGCACTCTTTCTTCGGGAACGCGGGACCACGGGGGGAAAATCGCGGGAACGGGGGCACGCGCAACCGCGGGGGCGTATGGCGCGTGTATGAGGAAGCTAGGAAGGTGACGGGCGCAGCGTCACTAGATCTGAGGAAAAC
Source organism: Streptomyces sp. AB3(2024) (assembly GCF_041862025.1). Lineage (NCBI taxonomy): Bacteria > Bacillati > Actinomycetota > Actinomycetes > Kitasatosporales > Streptomycetaceae > Streptomyces > Streptomyces sp. AB3(2024). The sequence continues at coordinate 14,342 of NZ_JBGWAB010000098.1, read as the reverse complement.
TTGAGGATAACGATCCGGTTCTGCCGAAGATTCTCCGTCGGTTCCGGGTCGTCACAGGAGATGGGGGCCGGACGAGTGGCGGACGAAGTGACGGGCGGGACACGGGTCGAGGGGAACACGCTCCTGTTGGGCGAAGGCGTACGTATCCGATTCATCCGGACATTGCGCCTCCCGGAATCGGGAACGCACGAGCTCCCGCCCGGCCTGGGGGAGTTCCCGCTGCGGCGGGTCGAGGACTACCCGGACACCGTCCCGCCGCAGTGGCGGGCCAAGGGCGGCGTGATGCTGCCGGTGTACCTGCGCGAGGCGATGTGGCTCAGCTTCGGCGGCTCGCGGGAGCCCACCGCCCTCCAGGTCGGCGTCGGCAAGGTGTGCGCCGTCTCCGGCGAGCGGTGGACGGGCAGGCTGTCGCGCAAGCCGCAGAACTACGTGGTGCTGCCGCGCCAGCCCTGGCTCGACGGGATCAACTCGGGCGACGGGACGGTGCGCCAGTTCGTCGCCGTGCCGCTCGGCCTCGGTGCCACGATCGAGGGGCAGGTCACGGGTGAGGAGACCACGGGCGGGGTGCAGCTCCAGGCGTTCGCGCTGAGCCCCCGGGAGCTGAAGAAGTGGCGCGAGGCCGAACGGGAGCGCGCCCTGCGGGCCCGCCCGGCCGCCCCCGGCTCCGCGTCCGCCGGCTACGGCGCCCCGCCGCAGGCGCCGATGGCGGCCGCCCCCGCCCCCCGGGCGTCGGCCCCGGCGATGGGGCTCGGCGTCGGCGGGACCATGCGCCAGGAGGTCTACCGCGACGACCGCAAACCGGCCGCCTGGGCCGACAGTCCGGCCGCGCGGGTCTTCGTCCACCTGGTGACCCCGCCGGAGTGGCGCCGCATCACCGGCGAGGACGCGCCGCCGTCCCCCGTGGACCGGGCCGCCTACACCCGGGCCGGTCTGCCCTGGTACGACTACTACGACGAGACCGGCGCCGACCTCCCGGCCGCCGGGCCGCTGGGCGCCGTCAAGCCGGTCGGCGACTGGCTCGGCGACGACCACAGCCCGTGGGTCCCCCCGGTCCCCGGCCAGGTGATCCCGCTCGGCAACGCCCCGCGTCCGGGCGAGCCGGTGCAGGACGGGGACTGGTAGCGGAGGGCCGGCCGCCGGGGCGGGCGGGTCCGTCACCGCCCCGGCCGGACCGATCTCTTCAAACTGGTGATCGATTTTCGGCCGCCGCGTCGGTATGATCACCTAAGCAAGGCCGTAGCGCAGAGGTCGTCGCGCCCAAGCATCGAGCTGGAGGACGTCGGTTCGAATCCGACCGGTCTTGCGTCTCCTTCCGACCGCCGTACCGGCATGCCTCCGTGCCGGCACGGCGTCGTGCACGCAGTCAATGAAGTGGTGGGTCGCCGGGCGCCGGCGAGGAAACCGGTGGAGTGGTGATGACACAGCCGACGCCCGTACGGTGCCCCGCGATCGAGCACCCCGACATGCCGCTCGCCGATCCGGCGGCCCTGGACCCGCTGCTCGCCCGCCTCGCGGACGCCCGGCCCGTCGAGGCCGACGAGACCTTCCCGCTCGGCACCCTGCGCGCCGACGGCCGCCTCGACCTCTGCAAGCAGGGCCTCGGCCCCGCCGGAGGCTCCCGGCTGCTGCCCGCCGCCATCGCCTCCCCGCACGCCGCGCACCTGCTGCTCGGCACCAACGCCCTCGGCGACACCGGCGCCCGCACCCTGGCCGAGGCCCTCACCGGTGCGGGCACCGGACACGGGGTGCACACCCTCTACCTCGGCTGCAACCGGATCGGCCCGGACGGGGTGCTCGGCCTCGCCGGAGCCCTCGCCGAGGACACCACCGTCCGCGCGCTCTGGCTCAAGCGCAACCCCCTCCACGCCGACGGCGCCCGCACCCTCGCCGCCCTCCTGCGCCGCAACACCGCGCTGCGCACCCTCGACCTGGTCAACACCGGGATCGGCGCCGACGGCGTACGCCTGCTCCTGGACGCCCTGCTCACCCGGGGGGCGCCGCTGGAGCGGATCTTCCTCGGCGGCAACGGCCTCACCGCCGAGCACGCCCCGCTGCTCGCCGCCCTCATCCGCGACGCCGGGGTGAGCGAGCTCTACGTACCGGCCAACCACCTCGGGGACGAGGGCGCCGCCGTCCTGGCCGCCGCCGCGGCGGACGCCGGCCCCGGCCGCCCGGTCCGCCTCGGTCTCGGCGGCAATGGCATCGGCGTCGCCGGAGCACGCGCCCTCGCCGACGCGCTGGACGGGATCGAGGCGCTCGACCTCGGCCGCACCATGTCCGAGCGCAGCCTCGGCTCGACCGGCAACGACCCCGGGGACGAAGGCGCGTACGCCCTGGCCGCCGCCCTCCCCGGGAGCCCGCTGCGCCGCCTGGAACTGCGCCACACCGGCATCACCGGCCGCGGCGCCAAGCAGCTCCTCGCCGCACTGCCCGACGACAGCCCGCTGGAACACGTCGGCCTGGGCCCCGGCCTGCCCCGCCGCGTCAAGCGCTCCTTCACCGAACGGCTGCGGCCCGCCCGCGCGGCCCACCCGGACCTGCGCGCCATCGGCAGCGTGTACCGGTGAGCCCCGACCTCCGGACGCCCGGGGCCCTGACGAGCGAGTACGCGGGGTCCTGGCTGCGGGTCCGCCGCTACGCCGTACCCGGCTGGATGATCGAGCAGGCCACCCGGCACCGCCTGGCGGGGGACTGGCGGGCCGCGTGCGCCGCCGCGTCCGTCGAGATCGGCTTCGACCCGGCGGCCCTGGCCTCCCGGTACGGCACCGCCGTCGCCGACGCGGTCGCCGAGGACCTGCGCCACTTCGCCCCCGACCTGCTGCGCTGGCACCTGCCCCGGGTCGGGGGCGGCCGCACCACGCTCGCCCCGAGCCGCCGGGTCCTGCTGGCCTCCTACGCCCCGGACGGCGGGCCCCGCCGCGGACGCGGGGTGGCCGTGCTGTACGTCACCACCTTCGGGATGGTGGACGGCCCGCAGCGGCTGCGGCTGGAGTGCGGGTCACTGTCCCCGGAGCACACGGGCAGCGGGCGCATCGACTGGACCGACGAGGAGTGGACGGCCGCCCGCCCCTTCTGGGACGCGCGGTGCACGGCCGAACTCCGCTCCCGCTACGGCCCGGCCGACCGCCTCCCCTTCTTCCGCCCCGACGGCACCCCGCTGGGCGACGGCGAACTGCCCACCGCCGACCCGGGACCCGCCGACACGGCAGCCCGCGCCGAATGGGCCGCGGTCCTGTCGGCCCGCGGCGAGTTCGTCGAGGCCTTCGCGGTGTCCGGCACCGAGCTGGACCTCGGCGTGCCGGAGCAGGCACGGTCGTTCACCTCGCCCGAACGGGCCCTGGCCTCGCTGGCGGCCTCCGGCCCCGACCCGGCCCGGCTGCTGTCCGAGGTCCGGCTGCTGGCCGCGGCCGGAGCCGGAAACCGCTTCCGCTACGTTCCCGACTGGCGTTGCCGCGTAATCCTGGAACTGCCCGGCGCCGGGGACGCGTCGGCACGGGACGCGGACGCCGGTGCGCCGCTGCGCCTGCGCCTCGCCGAGCCCGACGACCTGCGCGGAGTGCCCCGGCTGCCCGAGTACGCCTGGCGCCCGCTGCCCGACCTCCAGCTGCTGCGGACCGGCCGGATCGCGCCGCGGGCCCTGCACCCCCTGGTCGCCGCCGCCCTGTTCCCCGGGTCCGACCCGGCCGAGGGGCCGTCCGGCCCCGCCGCGCCGCGGCCCGTGCGGGTGCGGTGTACAGGCGTCTGGCACGAGGTCCGCTCACGGGGCGGCGTACTCGACATGCCGCACACCGCGCAGGAGCAGCAGCGCGAGAACGCCCTGCGGGCCTTCGGCGGGACCATCTCCGGCTGCTTCGCCGTGCGCGAGTCCTGGACCTCGGGCGAAGGACGGCTCCCGCGCGCCCTGCGGGAGGAGCGCCGGGACCTCTTCCTGCGCGCCGTACACGGGGACGCCCCCGGCGTGCTCCACCTCCTCGACGCGGGTGTCGACCCCCACGTCCGGGACGCCAAGGGCCGCACCCTGCTTCACATGCTGCCCCACCTGGAGCACGAGGAACTCCTGCCCCGGCTGCTCGCGGCCGGACTCGGCCTGGAGACCGAGGACGGCCCCGGCCGTACCCCGCTCCTGGCCGCCGTCCGGGACGGCGGCACCGCCGACCTCGTCCGGGCGCTGATCGACGCCGGGGCGCGCCTCGACGTGACCGACGAGGCCGAGATGTCCCTGAGCCAGCTGGTGCGCCGCTTCCGGCGCGACGACCTGACCTTCGTGCGGGAGGTGGTGGACGAGCGGTACCCGGACATCGGCGCCGACTACTTCGACGAGTACATGGAGTGGCGGGACGAGCAGGACGCCGACGAGGACGATCCGTTCGAGGGGATCGAGGCGACCGGTCCGGCCGACGGGGCCGAGGAGGCCGAGGTGGCCGAAGGAAGCGACGGAGCAGGGGAAGGGGTCGGGGACCGGTGAGCACCGCGCAGTCGCAGCACCACCCGGCCGGCTCGCTGGCCGCCGCCGACGCCCTGAACGCCCGGCTCGGCGCCACCCGCACCGAGCCCGCCGTCCTTCCCCAACTCGAAGCCCTCGCACTGGCGGTGACGGCCAATCAGCCCGTTCTGCTGTGGGGTGAGCCCGGCATCGGCAAGTCCGCCGGCATGGAGCGGCTCGCCGACGCCCTCGGGGTGGGGCTGGAAACCGTCATCGCCAGCGTCCACGAGCCCTCCGACTTCGCCGGGCTGCCGATCGTCGGCGACGACCCGGCCACGACCGGCGTCCCGATGGCCCCGCCGGACTGGGCGGTGCGCCTGGCCCGTACCGGACACGGACTGCTGTTCTTCGACGAGTTGTCCTCCGCCCCGCCGGCGGTCCAGGCCGCCCTGCTGCGGGTCGTCCTCGAACGCCGGGTCGGCAGCCTGGTGCTGCCCCCCTCCGTACGGATCGTCGCGGCGGCCAACCCGCCGTCCAGCGCGGCCGACGGCTGGCACCTGAGCCCGCCGCTCGCCAACCGGTTCGTCCACCTCGACTGGACGCACGACCCGCGCACGGTGGCCCGCGGCATGGCCGGCACCTGGCCCGAGTCGGCCGTCCCCACCGTGGACCCCGCACGGGCCGCGGGCGCCGCCGCCCGTGCCCGGGGCGTGATCTCCGGGTTCCTCACCGCCCGTCCGGGCCTCGTCCACCACCTGCCGAACGACGCCGAGGGCCGCGGCCGTGCCTGGCCCTCGCCGCGCACCTGGGAGATGGCGCTGCGCCTGCTCGCCACCGGGTACGCGGCCGGGTCCGGCGGCGAGGCGCTGTCCGCCGTGCTCACGGGGGCCGTCGGCGACGGTGCGGGCCTGGAACTGCTCTCCTACCTGGAGCACCTCGACCTGCCCGACCCGGAGCGGGTCCTCGCCGACCCGGAGGCCTTCGCGCTCCCCGAGCGCGGCGACCGTCAGCTGGCCTTCCTGATCGCCGTGGTGGCGGCCGTGCAGAGCGACCCGACGCGCGCCCGCTGGGAGGCCGGCTGGGTGGTCCTCGCCAAGGCCGTCGACGCGGGAGTGCCCGACGTGGCCGCGCGGGCCGCCGCCGACCTGGCCGCGATGCGGGAGCCGGCCTGGCCCGTACCGGCCGGGATCGACGCCTTCGTGGAGCTGCTCCAGCTCGCCGGGTCCCTGCCCGGCGCCCGCTGACGGGCCGCCGGGCCGTGCCGGGCGAAGCGTCGTACCCGTACCCGTACCCCTACTCGTCCCCGGACCCGTCCCCGGACCCGTCCCCGGACCCGGACGGGAACCCGGACGGGACCCGGGACCCGTCCCCGGACCCGGGTCCCGTCCTGGACCGGGCGAAGCTGCTCGCCGCCCGGTACTCCGCCGCCGAGGCCCGGCCCTACCTCGCCTCCGCCCTCTACGCCCTCACCGTCGTCCCCTCCCCGGGCCCGTCCGGGGTGGCCACGATGGGTGTCGACCGGCATTGGCGCTGCTACGTCTCGCCCGCCTTCGTCGAGCGGACCCCCGTGGCGGAGCTGGCGGGCGTGTGGATCCACGAGGTGGCCCACCTGCTGCGCGACCACCACGGCCGCGCCGACCGGCTCCCGGCGGCCGACCAGCGCGATCCGGTCCGGATCAACATCGCCCAGGACTGCGAGATCAACGACGACCTCCTCGCCGACGGACTCGCCCTGCCCGCCGGGCGGATGGAACCCCGCCTCTTCGGCCTCGCCACGGGCGGTCTGTTCGAGGAGTACCTGCCGGGGGTTCCCACGACCCCGCCGCACGGCGTGGACTGCGGCTCCGGGGCGCACGGGATCCCGCGCCCGTGGGAGGCCCGGCCGGGCGGGGGAGAAGGACGGGACCCGAGCGGGATCGGCCCGGCGGAGGCGGAGGCCCTGCGCCGCGCCACCGCGCAGGCCATGCGGGCCCACCAGCGCACCCGCGGCACCCTCCCCGGCGGCTGGGACCGCTGGGCCCGCGAGGTGCTGGAGCCCACCGTGGACTGGCGCCGCGCCCTGTCCGGGGCGGTGCGGGAGGCCGCGGCCTGGGCGGGCGGCGCCGTCGACTACACCTACCGGCGTCCCTCGCGCCGTACGCCCGCGCTCGGCGGCCGGGTCGTGCTCCCGAGCCTGCGCCGCCCGCTGCCCAGGGTCGCGATCGTCATCGACACCTCCGGTTCGATGGGCGAGGAGGAGCTCGCGGCGGCGCTGGGGGAGGTCACCGGCGTGCTCCGGGAAGTGGGGGTCGGGGGCAACCGGGTCGCCGTCCTGGCCTGCGACGCCGACGTGCAGACCGTGAGCCGCGTGACCCGCGGCTGCCAGGTGGAACTGGCCGGCGGCGGGGGCACCGACATGCGCGTGGGCATCCGGGCCGCGCTGTCCCTGCCGGACCGGCCGAACGTCGTGGTCGTCCTGACCGACGGATACACCCCGTGGCCGCACGAGCCGCAGTCCTGCCGACTGATCGCCGCGCTGATCGGGGCGGACGCCCCGCAGCCGCCGCACTGGGTGGAGACCGTACGCGTCGACCTCACCCGGTGACCGTCCGGACTGGCCGGGAACGTACGGTCCCGCACCCCGTGATCACCGGCGCGTGACAGCATGGCGGGGCGGCACGGGCCAAAGCGGCCGGGCGGAGGGGGAGTTCGATGAGCGCAGTACGCAAGAGTCTGGCCAAGGTGGAGATAGCGCTGCGCTGGGACCCCAGCCCGGCCGGTACCCCCGCCAACGACCTGGACATCGTCGCGGCGGTGTACGCGGCCTCCGACCCGCACGGGGAGCCGGTCTACCTCGTGCACTTCGGCAGCCGCGCCCCCGACGGCACCATCACCCTGACGAGGGACAGCCGTACCGGGCAGGGCTTCGGCTTCGACGAGGTGATGACCCTCGAACTGGACCGGCTGGCGCCGGAGCTGGGCCGGGTGGTGGTCGGCGTGGTGATCCAGGACGCCGGTCCCACCGCGGAGCCCGGCCGCAAGACCTTCGGCGGGGTGGCCGGCAAGGGGCTGCGGATACGCGAGGGTTACACCGACCTCGCGACCGGCGACTTCGAGGAGGTGGCGCACGCCACGGCGGCCACCGTCGCGGAGTTCGTCCGGGACGGCGCGGGCGGCTGGGCGCTGGACGCGCGCCCCCGGGGGTTCGACGCGGACCCGGGGGAGTTCGCCCGCGTCATGGGCACCGCGCGGGGCTGATCCCGCGCGCGGAGCGCCCCGGGAGCCTTGCGGACGGGGCGGCGGCCACTCTGCTCGGGAGTGACCGCCGCCCCGTCCGGGTGGCGCGCTGCCGCCGTCCCCACGAGGCAGCGCGGGCAGGTCGCCGTCCGGTCATCGTGGACGGCGGCCCACCGGTACGGGGGTCAGGGGGTGATGCCGAGCGAGGGCAGCAGGGCCGCGTCGACGAACCTGACCAGGTAGTCGGCGTCCGCGTACCGCCCCTCCAGCACCGGCCGGATCCGCAGCACACCCATCAGCTGCGCCGGCAGGAACTCAACGGCCGGGTGGTCGGCGGCGATCTCGCCCCGCGCCACCGCCCGCGCCACGATCGCGTCGAACGCCGTCAGCTCCGGCTCCACCAGGGCCTCGCGCAGCGCGCCCTGGAGCTCCTCGTCGCTGAGCACCGCGTGCCCGAGCGCCTGGGTGAGGCGGGTGTCGCGGCCCGAGGTGCATGCGGCGATCCGGGCGGCCTCGCGCAGGTCGCCGGCCAGGGTGCCGGTGTCGACGCCGGCCAGCGTCCGGTCCCCGCGGCTCGCGCGGCTCGCCCGCAGGGCGGCGGCCACCAGCCGCGGTTTGGTCTTCCACTGCCGGTAGAGCGTGGACTTGCCACAGCAGGCGCGGGCCGCGATGCCCTCCATCGTCAGGGCCTCGTACCCGTGCTCGCGCAGCTGCTCCAGGACGGCGTCGTAGAACTCCTGCTCGCGCTCCGGGGTGATCTTGGAGCGGCGTGCGGTGACCTGCGGCGTCGACGTCATGGGGGTGCGTTCTCCTCGCGGTCTCCTGGGCGGCCGGTTCCGGTGTTCCGAGTGTACGGCTACGGAGGCGTATCGGTACACCCGCGTATCGATACGCGAATGTATCGATACACTGGCGTGTCGATAGGAAGCGGGTACGGACCGACGGGAGACCGCCGGGGACCCGTGTCCACACCCGAAAGAAGTGAGACCGGGGGATGACCTCCCACACCACGCCCGGCCGGCCGGCCGCCGGGAAGAGGGACGCGTGCCGACGGCTCATACGCGAGCTGTTGCTCGTCGCGAGCCTCTTCGCCGTCTACAAGGCGGGCCGGATGCTCTCGACGGGCCGCACCGACGAGGCCCTGCGCAACGCGGACCGCGTGTGGGACGCCGAGCGCGCCCTGCACCTGCCCGGCGAGGGCGCCGTGCAGCGGCTGCTGATGCACTCGGACGCCCTCGTACACACCGCCAACACCTACTACGCCGTCGTGCACTTCCCGGCGACCGTGCTGTTCCTGGTCTGGCTGTACCTGCGGCGCCCGCGCCACTACCTGTGGACGCGCCGGGTGCTCGCCGTCCTCACCGGCGCCGCCCTCGTCCTGCACCTGTCGTTCCCGCTCGCGCCCCCGAGGATGCTCGGCGCCGCGCACCTGGTGGACACCGGGCAGGTCTACGGGCCCACCGTCTACCGGGCCGAGGCGGCCGCCGACACGATGGCCAACCAGTTCGCCGCGATGCCCTCGCTGCACTTCGGGTGGGCACTGATGCTGGCCATCGGCATGATCGCGGCGACCCGGTCGCGGTGGCGCGCGCTGTGGCTGCTGCACCCGATGGTCACCCTGCTCGTGGTGGTCGGCACGGCCAACCACTACTGGCTCGACGCGATCGTGGCGACCGTGCTGCTCGGGGCGACCCTCCTGCTGATCCCCCGCCCGGCCGCCGGGCGGGGGAGGGCTGAGGCGCGCGGCGGAGCCCCGGCGTCCGTCACGGCGCCGGCCCCGGCTTCCGCGTCCGTCTCCGCGCCGGTCCCGGCCCCCGCCGCGGTCTCCGCGCCCGTCCCGGTCTCCGCCGCCGTTCTGGTCTCCGCGTCCGGCGCGACCGCGCCCGTACCCACCGCCGTCGCGTCCGCCGGGGGGAGGCAGTGAGCGCCACCGCCCTCGCCGTGGCGCTCTGCCTCGCCTCCGCCGTGACCTACGCGGCCGCCGCCGTCGCGCAGGAGCGGCTCGCCCGCCGCGCCGTCGCCCGTACCGCCACCGCCCTGTTCGGCAACGGCGCCTGGTGGTGGTCTGCCGGGCTGAACGCCGCCGCGGCGCTGCTGCACGCCGCCGCCCTGCGCTACGGCCCCCTCACCCTGGTCCAGCCGCTCGGAGCGCTCACCCTGGTGGCGGCGGTGCCGCTGGGCGCGCGCGGCGCCGGACGGCGGGTCGCCGCCACCGAATGGCGGGGCACCCTGGCCACCGTCGTCGGGCTCGGTCTGCTGCTGCTCCCCGCCTCCGGCCCGGCGCCCGACGACACCCTCTCCCTCGCCGAGGCCCTCGGCGTCTCCGGCGCCACCGCCGCCGTGATCGTCCTGCTCACCGCGCGCAAGGACCCCCGTTCCGGCCTGCGCCACGCCACCGCCTCCGGACTGGCCTCCGCCGCCGCCTCCGCCCTGACCCAGACCGTCGCCGTGGCGGGCGGCCGGGGCGGCGCCCTGCTCAGCGTCCGGGTGGTGACGGTGGCCCTGCTCGTGGTGGTGTTCGCCGTCGGCGGGATGCTGCTCTCACAGCGGGCCTACCGGGGCGGTCTCGGAGCCCCCCTCGCCGTGGTCAACCTGGCCAATCCACTGGCCGCCGCCGCCATCGGGATGGTCCTGCTCGGCGAACGCATCCAGGGCGGCGCCGTCGGCGTCCTGCTCGCCGTCGCCGGAGCCCTCGCCGCCACGCGCGGGGTCCTGCTGCTGACCCGCACCCCGCCCGGCGCGCCGGCCGCGTCCGCCGAAGGCCGTCCCCTCCGGCCGGCCATGTGACAGCATGATCCGCATGGCTGACCGGTCGTACCTCTCCCTGTGGTCCAGGAACTCCGTCCTCTCCATCGGCTCGGTGGGCTCGGTGCTCTCCATCGGCTCCGTCGGCAGCGTGCTGTCCGTCGGCTCCCTCGGCTCCACGCTCTCGCTGGGCTCGGCGGCCTCCTGGCTGAGCGTGGGCTCCGCCTTCTCCGCCCGCTCCAGCCTCTCCCTGTTCGCCTACCGCTCCCGGGGCGGCATCGCGGTCGTCGGCGCCGTGACGACCGCCGCCCTGGCCACCGCGCTGGTGCGCGCCCGCCGGGCCTGAGAACCGTTCCGCCCCAGGTGGCGTCCTCCCCAGGAGAGACCCACACCAACGAGCGGAGTGAACGACCATGGGCATCATCGGCTGGATCATCCTCGGCCTGCTGGCCGGAGGCATCGCCAAGATCCTGCTGCCCGGCCGCGACCCCGGCGGCCTCATCGGCACCACCCTCATCGGCGTCGCGGGATCCTTCGTCGGCGGCTGGCTCTCCGTGAAGTTCCTGGACCGGCCGATCCCGACCGAGTTCTTCGACCTCACCACCTGGGGATCCGCCATCGCCGGCTCCCTCGTGCTGCTCATCTGCTACCGCATCCTCTTCGGCAACTCCCGCGGCTGAGCCGGCGCACCGCATTGCCTACGCTGGGCCCGCACGGCGCGACGTACGACAGCTGCGAGGAGCCCCGCACCATGAGCCCCGTCCCGGTCACCCCCGTCCCCACCGCCGACCTCTACGACGAGTACGGCGAGGACCTCGGCATCTGTGCCACCCCCTTCCGCCGGATCGGCGGCCGCCGGCTCTTCGCCGGCCCCGTGCGCACCCTGCGGTGCCACGAGGACAACGCCCTGCTGCGTCAACTGGTCAACACCCCCGGCGACGGCGCCGTCCTCGTCGTGGACGGCGGCGGCTCGCTGCGCACCGCCCTGGTCGGCGACCTCCTCGCGGGGGCGGCGGCGGCATCCGGGTGGGCCGGGCTGATCATCCACGGCGCCGTCCGCGACAGCGTCGCCCTCGGCGGGCTCGACCTCGGTGTGCAGGCGCTGGGCACCTGCCCGCGCAAGAGCGGCAAGACGGGTGCGGGCACCGTCGACGAACCGGTCACCATCGGCGGCGTCACCTTCCGGGCCGGGGACACGGTCCACGTCGACGACGACGGCATCGTCGTGCTGCCCGCCGGGCACTGACCCGGGGCGCGGACGCCGGGCACCGGCGCCGTACGTTTTCCGCCACCCGCGCCCACCGGGACCTGGCGGCGGCGGTCCGCGACCGGTTTCACTGCGGGCCCATGAGACGACACAGGATCAGGATCATGGGCCTGCTCGGCGCGCTGACCCTCGCCGCCGGGGTCCTGGCCGGACCCGCCGCGGCGGCGGGCACCACCCCGCCCGCCGAGTTCGGCACCGACTGGCACGACCCGCTCACCGCCGCACCGCCCGTGGAACGGCCCCCGACCCGCTCCTGCGAGGTGACCCTCGCCGAAGCGCAGTTCCGGGACTTCACCCCCTACCGGGGGAGCTACGCCCCGCCTGCGGCCGCTCCGCCTGGGCCAAGGTCGTGCTGCGCCTCGACGGCAAGGTCAAGGGCCGCCAGTACGACCGCCTGGGCAACCTCACCCTCGGCGGTGTGGAGATCCTGCGCACCTCCACCCCCGAACCGTCGCCCGACGGGATCGAATGGTCCGTGGAGAAGGACGTCACCGCGTACCGCGACACCCTCAGCCGCCCGCAGCCCGTCGAGATGCTGATCGGCAACGTCGTCAACGACACCTACACCGGCGTCATCGACGTCAAGGTCACCCTGACCTTCTACGCCGCGGAGGGCCGCACCCCGCCCGCCGACACCCCCGACCTGGTCCTCCCGCTCACCACGCCCGCCGTCACCACCCCGCGCAACACCGAACGGCTCCTCGCCGAGGTCTACGCCACCGGCTCCGGAGGCGGCTGCGAGGAGTACTGGTACCTGACCGTCCCCGACGCCGCCCCCTACTCCTGCAAGGCCGCCGACGGCCCCTACCGCGAGGTCCGGATCTCCGTCGACGGACAGCTCGCCGGCCTGGCCGCCCCCTTCCCGACCGTCTGGACCGGCGGCTGGTCCAACCCCTTCCTCTGGTACGTCACCCCCGGCCCCCGCGCCTTCGACGTCCAGCCCCTGCGCTACGACCTCACCCCCTACGCCGCCCTCCTCAACGACGGCCGCCCGCACCGGATCGAGGTCTCCGTCGCCGGGGTGCCGGCCGGCCGGAGCGGCTGGAGCACCCCCGCCAACCTGCTCCTGTGGCAGGACCACGGCCGCCCGGTCGTCACCGGCGCCCTGACCCGCCACGAGGAGGGCGCCCCGGAGGGCGGCACGCACTGGACCCCCGCCCCCGGCCCCGGCGCCGAACACCGCCTGGACACCGAGGGCGGACACCGCCTCACCGTCACCGGACACCTCGACACCTCCCACGGCCGGGTCACCACCACCGTCACCCGGGCCGTCCGCGCCACCTCCGCCCACCGCTGGACCGAGGGGGAGGACCGTGACGCCCTCACCGCCTCCTGGAGCGACGAGGAGAGCGTCACCCGGGGTGCCACCACCACCCGTACGCAGCGCGCGTACACCATGGACGGCGAGACCACCCTCGGAGCCGGGGACCGGCTGCGCACCGTGCTCTCCCTCGGCGACCGGGCCGACACGGTCACCCTGCGCGGCGGCCGCGAGGTCGACCGCACCCGGCTCGACGACCGGTACACCGGCGACGCCTCGTACACCGCGAACGTCCCGCGCGAGCAGCGGCACGCCGTCGGCACCACCACCGCCCGCTACCGGCTGTACGGGTCCACCGCAGGGGACGGCTGTTACGACCGTACGGTGGGCACCGCGCAGGGCACCGTGACGGTGGACCGCCGCCGCTGCTGACACCGGCGGCGCCTACCATGACGCCCCATGGACACGAGTGACGCCGGCAGACGGCTGGTCGACGGCCGCTTCGAACTGATCGGCCCCCTGGGCGCCGGAGGCATGGGGACGGTGTGGCGCGCCCGCGACATCGCCCTGCACCGCGAGGTCGCCCTCAAGGAGGTGCGCCCGCCGGACCCGGCCACCGCCGCCGCCCAGCCCGAACTCGCCGTCCAGCTCCGCGAGCGGGCCGTCCGCGAAGCCCGCGCGCTCGCCCGCCTCGCGCACCCGAACGTGGTGACCATCCACCACATCGTGGAGCCCGCGGCCGGGACGGACGACCACCCGTGGATCGTGATGGAGCTCGTCAGGGGCGGCTCCCTGCACGACCGGCTCGCCACCGGACCGATGCCGCTCGGGGAGGTGCTGCGGCTCGGTCTCGACGTGCTGTCCGCGCTGCGGGCCGCGCACGCCGAGGGCGTCCTGCACCGGGACGTGAAACCGGCCAACGTCCTGCTGCGGCCCGACGGCGGCGCGGTGCTGACCGACTTCGGCATCGCCGCCCTGCACGGGGCGACCGCGCTCACCTCCACCGGGGTGCTGATCGGCTCGCCCGAGTACATCGCGCCCGAGCGGGCCCGGGGCGAGGAGGGGCTGGCCGCCTCCGATCTCTGGTCGCTCGGGATGCTGCTCTACGTGGCCGCCGAGGGGACGCACCCGCTGCGCCGGTCCACCAGCCTGGCCACCGTGGTCGCCGTACTGGAGGACCCGATCCCGGCGCCGGTGCGCTCCGGCCCGCTGGGCCCCGTACTGGAACGCCTCCTCGTCCGGGACCCGGCGGCGCGGCCCGACGGGGCAGCGCTGGAAGCACTGCTCAGGGACGCGAGCACCGCTCTCGCGGCAGGGACCCCGGACGCCCGCCCGGCCGGGCCCGCCACCATCCCCCCGGCCGCTCCCGGCCACTACGGGCCGCCCACCCCCGTCCCCGCCGCCCAGTCCGTCCCGCCCGGGGCGTACCC